>CAZWIY010000008.1:0-14016 GCA_964634575.1 uncultured Candidatus Saccharibacteria bacterium
ATCGCGCTCATCGAGGCATTTCAAAATCGCAATTGGCTTGAGGCAGGACTCTTTTTGGCGCTCGGTATCATGTCGTTGTGGGCAGATCTCAAAAAGGGCAAGTAAACGTTACGCGTACGCTTTTTGGAGCTCCGCGATATCGAATTTTTTCATTTTGAGAAATGCCTGCGTCACGCGGGCTATTTGTTCGGGAGTGCCGTCCCGCATCATGATATCCATTTGCGCAGGAACGATCTGCCACGAAAGGCCGAATTTGTCCTTGAGCCAGCCACACTGTTCGGACTCGGGCACGGCAGAAAGTTTTTCCCAATAATAGTCTATCTCTTCCTGCGTATCGCATGAGATGATGAACGAAATTGATTCATTAAATTTGAATAACGGTCCCGCGCTGATCGCCATAAATGGTTGACCCGCAATGGTAAACGATACGATGTCGGTATCTCCCGATGGCGTATCGTGAATGGTGGTGGTGTTGATAATATATGAATCAGGAAAGACGGCCACATAAAACGTGGCTGCTTCTTTTGCCTGCGTGTCGAACCATAAGTGAGGAGTGATGGGATGTTTGAGTGAAGTCATGATGATTCTATATTTTATATATTAATGATATATACACCAATCTTACCATTTCTTTCATGAGGATATGATAAAATGCTGATATTACATCCTAAAAAATATCTTCATTATGAATACAAATCGAGTCGTACATTTTGAAGTTCCCGCGGATGACATGGAGCGCGCAAAGAAATTTTACGGAGAGACATTTGGCTGGGGGCTCACGCAAATGGGTCCAGATATGGGAGGATATGTTGTGCTGCGCACCGGCCCGACCGATGAACAAGGTATGTTGCAGGATAAAGGTTTTATCAATGGCGGATTGTTTACGCGCGATGCGACTGCCAAAGGACCGATCGTCGTACTTGCGGTTGACGATTGCGACGCGATGGTAGAAAAAGTGAAAGCATCGGGTGGTAAACTCGTGGGAGAAATTCTCGATATCCCGGGTGTCGGCCGGTATGCACGCATCGAAGATACGGAAGGTAACACGATCGCCCTGATCAAACCTGTGATGCGTTAAAGGTCCTCAGTTTGCTCGATATGTTCAAGTCGTTTGTCCGGTACGATCCATAAAACGTATATAAGAAATACGAAGTGTTTTACGATATAATAAGGTATACACGATAAGAATGCTGAACAACCTGTTTATTTTTTTTGTCGCACTGTTTATGGTGATACGCGGTGCGACCTGGGCAAACCTATCCGCAACGCGCATCGCGGAATCGTTCCGTCTGTCAAAATATGTTGTCGGCTTTATTATCATTGCCATTATCTCTATCCTTCCCGAAACGCTTATCTCAATAAATGCCGCGGTTGCCGGCGTGCCTTCTTTTGGACTGGGTATTTTGTTCGGTTCAAATGTAGCCGATCTGACGCTTATCTTTGCATTCATCGTGCTGGCTGCCGGGCGTGACGTGAGAGTGGAAAGCAAGATCATCAATAATCAAGTAATCTATCCGTTTATATTACTCTTGCCGCTCATCTTGGGTTTTGACGGTTATTTTTCTCGCATCGAAGGAGCGGCGCTCATCCTTGTCGGGGGCATTTTCTACTATGCTGCATTACGGGGTAATGTCGATGACGATATGCCGGTGCACGAAAAACAGGGCTGGTTTAAACCTGCGGCATTGCTGTGCCTCAGCATGGCGGTATTGCTTATTGGTTCGCATTTCACGGTCACGTCTGCGACGGCATTGGCACAGACGATGGGAGTCAGCCCCATCTTGATCGGCATGCTCATCGTTGCGCTGGGCACGACGATGCCCGAATTGTTTTTTTCGCTCAAAGCGATCAGAAAGCAAGACGACTCGCTCGCAGTCGGCGATCTTTTGGGAACGGTGCTTGCCGATGCGACCATCGTCGTCGGCATACTCGCGTTGGTTGCACCGTTTGCGTTTCCGAAAAATATCATATATATTACCGGCGCATTCATGGTGGTGGCTTCGTTCATACTTTTTCAACTCATGCGCTCAGGGCGTAGTCTCGCGCAGCGCGAAGCATGGCTACTGATCGCATTCTGGCTCTTGTTTGTTTTTGTCGCGTTTTTTGCAAGTGCATCATGAGATATATTCGAAACATAGTGCCGCATGTGTTTATTATCATATTACTGAGCATTTCGCCGTGGATCGCGCTTGGTCAAGAGGAATACCAGCAAGATTTCGCGCCTGCCCCGATGCAAGAGCTTGTCAAAGCACAGGTATTGACGGTTGAGCGTCAGGAAACGAAAAATGTGCCGGGTACCGATGTGCAGAGCACCTATCAAACGCTTACGGCGCGCATTCTTGAAGGTGCGCAAAAAGACCGGATCGTGACCGTTGAAAACGATTTTCTCACCCTCAATATCCACGAGATATTTTATCTTATGCATACGGTAGACGAACGGGGCGACACGTACGCGGTCAAGGAGCCGTATCGTCTCAACAGTTTATTGTTTTTTTGCGGACTGTTTCTTTTGGTCGTCTTTGTGTTTGGTGGCATACAAGGTCTGCGCGGTCTCTTGAGTCTGGCGGGAGGCATGGTGCTCATTATGCTGGTATTGTTGCCGGGTATTACGCATGGCTTTTCTCCGGTATTGGTTGCCACGGCGGTCGCATCGGCTATCGTCTTGGTGGGTTCATATGTAACGCATGGCTTCAATAAAACAACGACCGCGGCTGTATGTGGCATGATCGCGACGGTGATATTGACGGGGGTACTTGCATACGTTGCCATACACGTATCGCACTTAAGCGGCTATTATTCCGAAGAAACGGTAACGCTCAATTTCAATACGCAAGGAAAGATCGATTTTGAAGGACTCCTGTTTGGCAGTATTGTGATCGGCTTGTTGGGCATACTCTACGACGTGGCGATAGGTCAAGCGGTCGCGGTGGAAGAGCTGTCCAAAGCAGGGCCGCATCTCTCCCGCACGACGATCTATCGACAGGCATTGCGTATCGGACGTGAGCATATCGGTGCGCTCATCAATACGCTCGCGATCGCATACGTCGGCGCGTCATTGCCGCTTTTGTTGTTATTTTATTCATCGTCGGTCGGTACGTTTGCCTCGACGATGAATACGGAGATTGTCGCAACGGAAATCATTCGCATCCTGATCGGTAGCATCGGCGTCGTCCTTGCCGTACCGATCACGACCGCGCTTTCCGTCCTCTTTTTAATGAGACGTGCGCCTCATACGGTCAGTGGCGATGCTGTGCAGTAACTTCTCGTACGTCTTTCTGTGACAACATGAGAGAAGCGATAAGTGTGGTGATAGGGACGCCAAGAATCAATCCGATACTTCCCATAAGGATTTTTATGATTTCCGTTGCGAATAATTCACCGTTGAGGATAAACAAAACTCCCATCGTGGCGTTCTGTAAAAGCAACAGCAAAGGAAGCGATGCTCCGACGTATAGAAGTGCAAGGGTGTTGACCAAAGCACCGATATGCTCACGTCCGATACGAAGCGCACGACGGTATATTTCTCCTCGAGTCAGATGTTTTCCTGCATGGAGCAATTCTTCGACCGCGACCGCTTGCGCGATAGCAATATCGTAGAGCACGCCCAACAGTCCTATCATCATGCCGCCTAACAGCAAACCGACCATATTGATAGCTCCATTGGTGTTGAGGTTCAAATACATCTCTTCCTCAGAGGTATAGCCGCTCAGATGAGCCGCATGAACGACATAATAGGTCCCAAGACCGGTAACGATGATCGTGACGATCATGCCGAACACGGCTGCGGTCGTGGTCTTGTTGAAACCGTGGGTGACGTACGAGCCGGCAATGATGATGAGCGAAGAAACCCCGATACTTATCATGAGCGCCGAATAGCCATGATAGATACTTGGGATCAGGATATAGAAAATGAGAACGATACTTCCCGTCAGACTCGCGAGCCCTCTGACACCTTGCATGCCACCGAAAAGAAAGACAAGAATGATGAAAATAAAAGCCAATCCGCCGAGTATATGCAATCGATAGGGAGTGGCGACTGACCATGTGTCGATGCCCGATATCGTGTTGTGTACGTGGCGGGCGTAAAATATATCTCCTGCAGCAAGGGGGGAACGTGCCACATAGCCGATCGTCACGATGTCTCCTTTATTGGGTCCTTCCAAGATCTCGGTCTTCAATTGCAAGACCGGTACCGGTGCCCGGCCGGTTGGATTGGTCGAAGAAGCGGTCTGATCGGTCGCTTCAAGTACCTTTGCTTTTTCATAACGTTCCGTAAAAGGCCGGGTCGAAGGGGTATTTTGGGCGTAGATACTTATGGGGAATAATAAAACAACCATAAAAATGGCCACAAAAATATTTCCAGATTTCATTTGAAGCATGGTTGCAATATAAAGTAACCTAAAGCGCTGCGCAACAATCAATGTTTGAGAAAAGGGGTCCTGCACGGGCAGGACCCCGAAACGAGATCAGCAGTCGGCGTAGGCGATCGGTCCTGCCTGCGACTGGATCTGGAAGATGCGTAACTCTGCGTCACTGAGCCTGGTGCCACCTACCTGGCCGCTGCAGCAATTGACGAAGGTAAGCTGTGCGCCATGACACACGTGATGCTTGATGAGCGGGCGTACCGCATCGGAAGCATGGATGCGGATGAGCTGCTTGCCCAGTTTGGAATTGGGATCTTCGCTCCATATGACCGGCTTCCCACTCTCTTGAGCTTCATGAGCCCGAGTGTGAAGGTATGCGACTGCTTCAGGGCAGTCACGCCTGACGGCCTCAAGCAGAATCGACGCTGCCTTGGGTCCAGAGAGCGCCGCAAGCGCCACGCCTTGTTCTGCGGCAACTGCCTTGATCGATGGAAAGGACATATTCACCTCTTGGGTCGAACGCTGGCGACCTTGCCAGCATGCCCTCCGCCATATATTTCGGAGGGCATGCTGACAGCGTCTATGACGACCAATGCGTCAATATCGTTTCTACGGCGCGGGCGGTGTCAGTTTCCATACCTGCATGTTTATTGTCGATCACGAGAGCGGGAATATCCGCAAGACTCAGTTCATACTGTATCTGCTTGGCCACCCGCATGCTGTTGACCGTCGGTTCTTGAACGATGACGGCCAGATCAACGCCAGATAAAATGCCCGTCGCTACCGGATCCGTGCCGGCACGCTCGTCGATCACCACCGCCTCATGCGCAGCGAGGCGCAGAAGGGGGAGATACACTTTAAGCGGAGCCGCGAGCGAATGACTGCATGCTTCTTGCGAACGCACGCGCTCGGTATGCGGACCAGCCGTCATAAGCCGAAGGCCGTCTTCGAGCTCGACCGACCAATCTCGCGTATACGCATCGGCCGGCGAAAGAGTAAAAGCGATACCGCGTTCTTTCGCGGTCCGAAGGGCATCCCCAAATCCCTTATCGCGGGTTGAACCGACGTATTCTTTGATTCGATCAGGATCTGTCCCGATGAACACGGAAGGAACGGCGCCCAGGTTATATGAAAGATCCATATTGTGATCGGCGTCTAGGGCAAGTACCTTGGTGCCGCGTGCGCGCAATGTGCGAACGAGCGCGGTCGCCATGGTCGATTTGCCGGAACCTCCCTTGCCAAGAAATGCTATTTTCATACGCAAATAACGTGCGCTCGTAGCATAGCATGGAGCAATTATTATTGCAAATAATTTGCGTTTGTAGTACGATCATGAAATGAGCAAACGATTTGACGCGAAAGCGATCCTTCAAGAGCATGGCTACCGTGCAACGCTTGGTCGCATACGGATTTTAGAATTACTCCGTAAGCAAACTAAGCCACGTACCGTCGCCGACCTTCATCAGGCACTGTCGGTCAAGGGGGTCGATCAGGTGACGCTGTATCGGGCGCTGGAAGCATTTAACGCTTCGCGTATCGTGCGGCGTATCGACCTTGGGCAAGGCAATGCGCATAGCTATGAATTGGCAGATACGCACCACCACCACGTCGTGTGTACGGACTGCGGCATGATCAAGGATTTCGAAATATGCGATGCCGACACGATCGCCGATCGCGCGCTCAAACAAGTGCGAGGGTTTGCGTCCATAAGCGAGCATGCGTTCGAGCTGTTCGGTCTTTGTATTACATGTGCCAAAAAATAATGAATAACATAATAATCTAGTATGAATATCAAATATATACTCGGCCTCATTGCGTTCGTGGTCGTATTAGGAGCACTCGCTTTTCTCATTGCAAGAAATGACAATGCCGCTCTGCGATCGGATGATGCAAAGCAAAAAATAAGCGTCGTTGCGTCGTTTTATCCCCTCTACTTTTTTTCACAACAGATCGGTGGTGATCGTGCGGCGGTCGTCAACATAACACCCTCAGGCGCCGAACCGCATGAGTACGAGCCGACGCCAGGCGATATGGTCGCGATCGAACGTGCCGATGTTCTTGTGCTCAATGGTGCGGGACTTGAACCATGGAGCGAAGCAATAGCTGCCGCCGATCATGTTGTGGTGAAAGCGGGGGAAGGTCTTGCGAACCGAACGATCGAAGAAGAAGGTGTCGTGGTCGTCGATCCGCATGTCTGGCTTTCACCGCCGCTTGCAAAAGAAATGGTTGCAAAAATCGAGCAGGGTTTCGTAGAAGCCGATCCGGCCAACGCTTCGTATTACGCAGCAAATGCGCAAGCGCTGACGAAAAAACTCGATGAATTGGACGCGGCGTATCGGGCAGGACTTCTGACGTGTGCCAAGAAGGACATCATCACTTCACACGTCGCGTTTGGTTACCTTGCCGCTGCGTACCATCTCAACCAGATAGGCATCACGGGAGTCTCGCCTGAAGAAGAACCTTCGCCAAAACAACTTGCAGACATCGCGAAATTCGCGCAGGCAAACGACGTCAAAGTCATTTTCTTCGAGAGTCTGGTGAGTCCGAAACTTGCGCAGACGATCGCGACTGAGATAGGTGCCACCACCATGGTACTTGACCCCCTGGAAGGACTATCCGATGATGATAGGACGGCGGGCAACGATTACTTCACCGTTATGCAAGATAACCTCGCCGCCTTGCGCACGGCTCTGATATGCAAACCGTAAATCATTCAAAAAATATTGTCGAAACCAATGGCGTCTCTTTTTCTTATGGAGGGAACGAAGTGCTCAAAGATATTACGCTCAATATCCACAAGGGAGATTATCTCGGTATCGTCGGCGGCAATGGGGCGGGGAAGACGACGCTTCTCAAGATCATGCTTGGATTGCTGGCGCCAACAACCGGTTCCGTGAAATTATTCGGTCAAGACATACGGGAGTTCAAAGAATGGTATCGTATCGGCTATGTGCCGCAAAAAGCGACGAGCTTCGATGTGGGTTTTCCTGCGACCGTGCAAGAAGTGGTGGCAATGGGACGGTTCGGGAGGCGCGGGCTTTTCCATCGAATCACGGAAGACGATCGGAAAAAAACACGACAGGCGCTTGAATACGTAGAAATGTGGCGACTGCATGACCGCCTCATCGGCAATCTCTCCGGCGGGGAGCAGCAACGCGTGTTCATCGCGCGTGCGCTTGCCGCCGAGCCGGAGATCGTCTTGCTCGATGAGCCGACCGTCGGCGTAGCAGAGGAAATAAAGAAAGATTTTTATGCGCTCTTACGCAAACTCAATCAAGAACTCGATCTGACCGTCGTCCTGGTGACGCATGACATCGAGAGCGTTGCGCACGAAGCGATGCACGTGGCATGTATAGACTGTACGGTCTTTTTCCATGAATCCGTCGACGGGTTTTTGGAGAGTACCCAGGTCGTCGAGCATCCGCACCATTCCAAAAATCAAACGACATGATAGACATCCTTCACTACAGCTTTATACAGCGGGGTTTTGAGGCCGGGATTATCGTCGCGTTTATCGCTCCACTTATAGGCATTTTTTTGGTCCTGCGCCGATACTCTCTCATCGCCGATACTTTGGCGCACGTGTCGCTTGCGGGTATCGCACTCGGCCTTCTTTTGAAGATCAACCCGATCTTTACCGCACTTGCGGCGACGGTGCTTTCGTCGCTTGGTATCGAACGTCTGCGTAGCGTGCGAAAGGTGTATGGCGAATCGGCATTGGCATTGTTCCTTTCAGGAAGTCTCGCGCTTGCGACTGTCTTGTTGAGCCTCGGTCATGGGTTCAATGCGAATGTATTCAAATATCTCTTTGGCAGTATTGTCACCGTAACGCAAGCAGACGTATATACTATAGCCACGCTTGACGTGATAGTGGAGGCCACCGTATTTTTGTTTTATAAAGAGCTTGTCTATATTTCTTTCGACGAAGAATCAGCACAAGTGAGCGGTCTTCCGGTGCGTACCATAAACACGATACTCATCGTCTTGGCCGCGGTCACCATATCGCTTGCTATCCCCGTCGTGGGGGTACTATTGATCGCAGCCTTGATGGTGATACCGGTCGTTGCGGCGCTTCAGCTTGAATTGAGTTTCGTAAAGACACTCGTATACGCCGAAGTCATTTCGTTTTTCTCGGTCGTTGCCGGTATGGCCGCGGCATTTTATCTCGATCTTTCGGCTGGCGGGCTCATCGTGCTCATTTTGCTCGGAGCATTTCTTGTCATCAGCGCTTTCAAACGTTAGAATATACAACGTAAGGCCAATATGAAAATCGTCCAAGAATTCAAAGAGTTCGCGGTCAAAGGCAACGCCATCGATATGGCGGTCGGTATCGTCATCGGTACTGCGTTTGGCGGACTTGTCAAATCGTTGGTCGACGACATCCTCATGCCACCACTGGGCGTTTTGGTGAGCAATGTCGATTTCAAAGAGATCTTCATTCCGCTTTCACGCGAACACTTCGCATCGCTACAAGCCGCGAAAGCGGCAGGTGTTGCGACGCTCAACATCGGCGTTTTCATCAATACGGCGCTGACGTTTTTCCTGATGTCAGTCGCGTTGTTTCTCATGGTCAAATCCATCAACAAGCTCAGAAGTCCGGCGCCGACACCGAGTACCAAGATCTGTCCCGAATGCAAATCGTCCGTCAATATCGAAGCGAAGCGTTGTCCTAACTGCACGAGCATGCTTGAGTAAATATGCGCCGGGCATTACTCATAGTGGTCGCGGGTGTGGCGTTGCTATGTGCGGCTTTTCTCTACACGTCCGTTGTGCGCACGCATCAAGCTTCGCCGCTATCGCAATCGGGCGATACGCTCGCGATACGCGATGCTATAGTGCATATCGAAACGGTCTCGACGCCCGAGGCAATGGAGCGCGGATTGTCCGGTCGCGCTTCGCTCGCGGACGGCACGGGCATGTTTTTTGTTTTTGAAAAAAGCGATTATTTCGGGATCTGGATGCCGGACATGCATTTTCCCATAGACGTGCTTTGGTTTGACGAGGAGATGCACGTCGTCTATATAGTAGAAAACATGTCTCCCGACTCGTATCCGAAAGTCTTTACACCGACAGCTCCCGCACGATACATACTCGAAGTGCCAGCGGGGTTTGTGAAAGCATACGGTGTTGTGGTTGGAGACGTGGCAACAATAAAGTTTGCAGATTCTCAAAAAGTATTGTAAAAGATTTTACCCATGTTATACTGGCGTCAGCTTGTGCCGGACAGTCGCTGTCGAGCCTTCGGGTGAGATAGAGGAAAGTCCGAACATTCGCCCGCCTTTGGCGGGCAGCAGGGTAGCGGGTAACGCCCGTCTGGAGCAATCCAAGAGGTGCGAGCAGAGACGCTTCAACCGAAAGGTGCGAAGGTTCCGTGCAAACGGAATAGTCCTGCAGCAATGCAGGAGTGAAACGGCAAAATCCTTACCTGAATGCAAGGCCGTGTCCTGCATAGCGCAAGCGAAGCAGGAAGAGCCGCTTGAGCGCTTTGGTAACAATGCGCCCAGATACATGACTGTCGTCCCGAGGTTGTCGAGGGATACAGAATTCGGCTTACAGGCACAAGTAACATCATCAACAATGTCTCTTCATCGGAGACATTGTTGCGTTTCGGGGAAAAAATGCTTTGACAATGCGATATGCTTGGTATAATGAGGTATTGTTTATTGGCTAATGTTTGCCATCATGCATCACCCTTTTCATCGTGGGTCAGAGACATCGTCAAGCAGCATATTCGATACGATAGGTTTCTGGTGCCTCGTCGCGCTCATCTTTATCGGCCCCATATTTTTCGTCCCGACGATATCGATCCCGTTTCAATTTACCAAGACATTTTTGGTCGCATTTCTAACGCTGCTCGCGCTCCTGTTCTTTGTGATCGGCCGGCTCAAGGAACAACGCGTCGATATCCCCGTGCATCCGTTATTTTTCAGTGTCTGGCTTTTGCCGCTTGCATACGGTGTCGCCACGATTTTTTCCGGAAGCGGCGAATTTTTTGGTGAGCGTATCGGGCAAGATGCGGCAGGATTCATACTGCTCAGTACCGTGCTGTGCGTATTGGCAGCGCTTCTTTTCAAAACGAAAGAACGCATACTTACCGGCTATCTCGCTTTTCTTGCTTCTGCCGCGGTATTAAGCGTGTTTATCATCGTACGGCTGGTTTTTGGCAACAGCATCCTTTCCTTTGGGGGATTGTTCCCGACCAATGCCGCAACTCCGCTTGGGACGTTATATGACAGCGGTATTTTCTTCGGCCTTATTGCGGTGCTGACACTCGTATCACTTTCTACCATCCGTCCGCAAGGTTGGGTCCGGGTGTTGCTCGCGGTGGAATTGGTTGTCAGCGTCGCGTTTCTCATGTTGGTCAATGTACCGGTGATCTGGAGTATCGTAGCGTTATGTGCGTTGGGCGTCTTTGTTGGTGGCTTGTTACCGCAATGGACCCGTCAAAAGCACTTACTGTCTGTGGGGCAAAGTTCCGGAAGGAATATCGGTTTTTCCGTCGCCTCATTGTTTGTGCTGGCGGTCATGCTCGCACTGTTCATCAGTGGCGGCAGCATCACCAACATGCTCGCGACATCGCTCGATGTATCGCACGTCGAAGTGCGCCCGTCATGGCAAACGACCATCGCTATTGCGCATCAGGTGTACAACACGAGTCCTGTTTTCGGTTCCGGTCCGGGTACCTTTTCACAGGACTGGTCGCTGTATCGGCCGCTTGAACTCAACAATACGATCTTTTGGAATTCCGATTTTGAAACCGGTATCGGCTTCATACCGACATCGTTTATCACAACGGGTGCCGTGGGTGCGGTTGCATGGATCATATTTCTCGCACTGTTCCTCATGACGGGCTTTCGGACATTGATCATTCGTTCTCATGAAGATGAGATCGTGTCATTTTTGTCGCTTTCATCATTTTTGAGCGCGCTGTATTTGTGGATCGTGGCGATCTTCCAGACACCAACGCCCATTTTACTCTCGCTCGCATTCTTGGTAACCGGCATCTCGATCGCGTCGCTTATGTTCCGTAACAATGCGCCGCGTCAATTTTCTGTGATCTTTGCGGATAATCCCAACTTCGGTTTCATTGCGGCACTGATGCTGACACTCTGCTTCCTGGCTGGTATTTCCGGTATCTTTGCAGTAGGTCAGCGGTACGCTGCAGGCATCTTGTATCAGAAGGGGGCGATCGCCTTGCAACAGAATAATGATATTAATACCGCGGAAGCATACGTCGATCGTGCATTGACGCTCTATGAAGCCGACACGTATCTGCGTTTCAGTACCGACCTCTCCCTGTTGCGCCTCAATGATTTGATTGCGGCGCAGGATATCAGCAATGAAGACCGGCAAAGCCGTTTCCAGGCAATTTTGACGCAAGCTATCACGCGCGCCCAAGCGGCGACGGAACATGAACCGCAGGAATATAAAAACTGGATGGAGCGAGGGGCAGTATACGCACGTGTCGTACCGTTGGGGATACAGGGCGCCTATGAAAATGCCGTCGAGGCCTACAATACTGCAGCGCGCCTGCGGCCGCAGAGTCCTTCGATCACGCTTGCGTATGCGTATCTTGAACGCGCTCGCGACAACAATGACGCGGCGGAAAAATATACCGACGAAGCGGTGCGCCTGCGACCCTCGTATACCGAAGCCATGTTCCTGATGGCGCAGATACAGTTGCAAAAAGGCGATGTGCCCAAGGCGATACAAGCGGTGCAGGCGGCGTCGTTGCTTGATCCCAACAATCCGGTCACGCTCTTCCAGCTCGGATTGCTCAACTACAGCATCGGTCGCTATGGCGAGGCGCTCGCTGCGCTGCGACAGGCAGTCAATCTCAATACTCAGTATGCTAATGCGCGATATTTCCTTGGCCTCACGTCGTGGCGGTTGGGCAATAAAGAAGAGGCGATCAATCAATTTGTCGAGATACAAAAAACTAATCCTGACAATACGGAAGTGAAAATGATCTTGCAAAATCTGCGTGCAGGTCAGCCGCCGCTTCCCAACATCCCTCCCGCGCCGGCCGAAGAAGTCAAAGATCGTTCAGGGCCACCGATCCAGGGCGAATAGGATTATCATGCGAAAGCGGCTGGCATCATTCTTTTACAAAGAGATAAGCGGCTTACATGAGGCCGCTTATCTTTTGGGTGTGTTCGCTCTGTTGTCGCAACTGTTGGCGCTCGTGCGCGACCGGCTCTTCGCGCACATTTTTGGAGCAGGGACGACGCTCGATGTATACTATGCAGCGTTTCGTTTGCCCGATGTGCTCTATGCCGCCGTGGCGTCTTTGGTGAGCGTGTACGTACTCATTCCATTTCTTGAAGAAAAAATACATCAGTCACCTGAAAAAGCGCGGGTGTTTTTATCCAACATTTTCAGTTTCTTTATTTTTACCATTGCCGCATGTTCAGCGCTTTTGTTTGTTCTTGCCCCATATCTTTTGCCGAAGCTTTTTTCGGGTTTCGATCCGCGTGAATTGCACACGCTCGTGCATCTGTCGCGCATCATGCTCATACAGCCCATCCTGCTGGGTATCTCCAATTTCTTTGGCAGTATCGCGCAAGTACGGCAGCGCTTTTTGCTCTATGCCGCAACGCCGATCGTCTATAATATCGGTATCATCGTGGGGCTTCTTGCGCTGTATCCTATGTTTGGGCCGTCGGGACTTGCGTGGGGAGTGGTGCTGGGCGCAACGTTGCATCTTTTGGTGCAAGTACCGTACATCAAAGTCTCGGGCATGATGCCACGCTTGCAATGGTCGATCGATGGCAAGACGGTGAAAAAAGTGATCATGGTATCATTGCCCCGTACTATCGCGCTATCGGCGCAGCAGTTGTCGATGTTGTTTTTGCAAGCACTTGCCTCGCTATTTGCCGCCGGGTCGATCTCGGTATTCACCTTTTCATACAATCTCCAATCGGTCCCGCTCTCGATCATCGGCGTCAGCTATTCGGTTGCCGCGTTTCCGACGCTTGCAAAATATTTTTCAAGCGGCGATCGGGAACTTTTTTTGAAGCATATCATTACGACAGCGCGACATATTCTCTTTTGGTCATTGCCTGCGATCGCGTTGTGTATCGTACTGCGCGCGCATATCGTGCGGGTCATTTTGGGTTCGGGAGCGTTCGACTGGTCGGCCACGCGCCTGACTGCGGCGGGGTTTGCGTTATTTGTCATTTCGCTTGCCGCGCAATCACTCATTTTGCTTTTGGTGCGCGGTTACTATGCGGCAGGCAATACGTGGAAGCCGCTCATCGTCAACGTCGCTTCGATGATGGTCGCCATCTTGAGTGCGTATTTATTTACGATGCTGTTTATCAACATCCCTGCATGGCGGAATTTTTGGGAAGCGTTGTTGCGACTCGACGGGCTTTCGGGCACGGTCATCATCATGCTTCCTTTGGGATATGCCAGCGCCGCGTTGTTCAACGCGCTCCTCCTCTTTCTTTTATTTGAACGGGACTTTTCGCGCGTGGCCGGTTCTCTGTGGCCGGTAACTTGGAAAAGCGGCTCGGCTTCCGTTGGTGCGGGGGTTGCAGCGTACGCTGTATTGCATATCATCGATCCATTTGTGCCTCTGACGACATCGGTATCGGTCTTTATACAAGGCATCACCGCAGGCATGGTCGGCATTGTAGTGCTTGTGGGT
>CAZWIY010000008.1:14026-17983 GCA_964634575.1 uncultured Candidatus Saccharibacteria bacterium
TGTGGGTATGCTTACGCTTTTCAAGAGCGAAGAATTGCACGTCGTCTTGACGTCATTCAAAAGCCGCTTTTGGAAAAAGAAGAAAGTCATCGTGCCGGAATAGAAAAGCCGGGCGCGTGATGCGTCCGGCTTACCTCCATATTATGCAGTTACTGGAGCTTGATTCTTTGCCGTCTTTGTAAGTATGCGGTTAGTCTATCTACAAGACTTCCTGATGGGGCAATGAAAAACAAGTACTCTCTGAATGTGCCGTGATCAAGATAACACTGTGTTTGTATGTTACCATGTCCGTTGATAAATGTGACGATACAACAATGCATCGTATGAGCGTACTGTAGTACACATCTTTTTGGCAGATGCAGGCCAACGCATATAGCGTAAACCCGAGCATCTTTTCCTTGCAACATTCTCAGATTCACCCGAGTAAGCATCGTCATCACCAACGTTAGAGCTGGCAAGCACAATAGCGCTACCCTTGCCAAAGTCAAGCATTCCGTGCACAGTAGTAGATACCCATTATTTTATGCAACATATTCGCAACTTCTCTATCATAGCACACATAGATCACGGAAAGTCAACGCTTGCTGATCGTATGCTTGAGGTAACAGGCACCATCGAAAAGCGTAAAATGCGCGATCAAGTCCTCGACCAGATGGAGCTTGAACGCGAGCGTGGGATCACGATCAAGATGCAGCCGGTCCGGATGGCGTACCGCAAAGACGGCGCGGCATACATCATCAATCTTATCGATACGCCAGGCCATATCGATTTTTCCTACGAAGTGTCGCGTGCGCTCAAGGCGGTCGAGGGAGTGGTCTTGTTGGTCGATGCGACGCAGGGCGTGCAGGCACAGACGCTCACGACGCTCGAGATGGCGCGCGAACAAGGACTCGTCATCGTACCTGCATTGAGTAAAGTGGACGCGTCGCTTGCGCGTGTCGATGAGATAAAGCTCGAAGTCGCGGAACTTCTGGGTTGCGATATTGCCGATATTTTGGAGACGTCGGGCAAGACGGGTGCGGGTGTCCGGGAATTGCTCGATGCTATCATCGAGCGCGTGCCGGGTCCCGATGCGAAAAACGAAACAAACGAGTTTCGGGGGCTCGTATTTGATTTTCAATATTCAAATCATCGAGGGGTCATTGTCTACGTACGCGTCATGGACGGGACGGTGCGCAAGGGAGACACGTTGCGTTTTGCGGCAGCGAAAGGGCAGTTTATCGTGCTTGAGACCGGTATTTTTTCGCCGCAAGAAGTGCCGTGCGATGCGCTCATGCAAGGTGAGATCGGCTACATCGTGACGGGCATCAAAGAGCCGGGCGTCGCATCGGTGGGCGACACGCTGTTGGGTGTACGTTCATCGGTTTCGGCGCTTCCGGGGTATCAGCTGCCGCGACCGGTGGTATGGGCATCGGTATATCCGGAGAGTCAGGACGACTTCGTGCTGTTGCGTCAGGCGCTCGACCGTCTGCGCTTGTCCGATTCGTCGCTGACGTTCGAAGAAGAAACATCCGGCGTGCTTGGTCGCGGTTTTCGATGCGGTTTTTTGGGCATGCTCCATTTGGAGATCATTACGGAACGCTTGCGTCGGGAATTCAACCTTGAGTTGGTGGTCACTTTGCCGTCGATCACCTATCAGGTAGAACTGATATCCGGAGAGACCGTCATGGTGTATTCGCCCCATAAATTTCCCGATCATGGACGCATCAAACACGTGCGCGAACCGTGGGTAGTGGTGACGGTGCTCACGCCGCCTACATACGTCGGCGCAGTCATGACGCTTTTGTACGACCACGAGGGCGAAGCGAAGCATACCGAAAATTTCGGCGATGACCGCACTAAGCTGACGGTCGAAATGCCGTTACGGGAGTTGATGCGAGGCTTTTTCGATAAGCTCAAGAGCATCACGTCGGGTTTTGCGTCGGTGTCGTATGAACTGAGCGATCTGCGCGATGCCGATGTCGTGCGCATGGATTTGTTGGTTGCCGAAGAGCCGGTCGTCGCATTTACGCGCGTGGTGTCTCGTCGTCGTGCGCAGGAAGAAGCCGAGCGTGCCGTTGAAAAACTGCACGACGCATTGCCACGTCAACAATTTGTTACCAAGATACAGGCATATGCGATGGGGCGTATCCTTTCTTCAAAAACGCTTTCCGCTTTTCGTAAAGACGTCACGGCAAAATTGTATGGCGGGGACATCACGCGAAAGATGAAGTTGCTTGAAAAGCAAAAGAGAGGAAAGAAGCGTCTCAAACAACAAGGAAAAGTACACATTCCGCACGATGTGTTTCTTTCCATGATGAAAACGGGCGACTAGGCGCTGAGCTTGCTCTAGTTAGGCGCCACTTTAAAGGGAAGTTTTTCAACTGGTGTCGGCGTGCTCGATGCGGTGCTGGTTGCTGCTGCAGCGACCGGCTGGTTTTCCTGCTGCGGTGGCTGTGCCGATGCCTGGGCATCCTGGGAAACTTGAGACGATACGCGGCTGAGGCCCGTATAGGTGATGACCATACTCAAGATAATAAGTATTGACAAACCTATCCAAATATATTGGATTGCTTTTTTGGTTTTTTTATGGAAAAGCAGTGACATATGGGTTAATGGTTGATTGTAGTATACTACACGTAAAGCGATGATATCGCAATGATGTAGTATGCTTGAGTTTTACAAAAAGAGGAAACTAAAGCGCGTGCTGTATTCATGGCCTGTTCTTTTCTTGATGCTGGTACCGTTTGTATATTTTACGACCGTGGCGTGGCGAGCGTATCTCAAAGAGCGGGAGGCACATGCCAATATGCTCACGGCAACCGTCGAACTGGAACGTTTGAAAGACCGACAAACGATGCTGAATACCGAGATCGCACGTCTTTCTTCCGATCGGGGGATCGAAGAAGAGTTGCGCGACAAGTATGAAGTGGGCAAGCCAGGTGAGCGCATGATTCTTTTAGTCGACAAGGAAAAACCGGAAAAAGATAGCTCGCCGCCCGTTCAAGAAAAAGGTTTTCTTGGTTCGCTGTGGGACAAGTTCGGATGGTAAAGGGTGCATCATATGGTCCGAACGAAGCGGGTATCATTTAGTGGTAGGATAGATGCTTCCCAAGCATCATACGGGGGTTCGATTCCCCCTACCCGCACCTTGTGGTATAATCATAATGCTTTATCAGCGTAGTTTTTATTGTCTATGGATAAAACTGTTACTATATATAGCACGCCAACATGCCACTTTTGCCACATGGCCAAAGACTTTTTTACCGAGCATCAGGTGCAATTTACGGATTATAACGTCGCGACCGATTTGGACAAACGTCGCGAAATGGTGCAACGATCGGGACAAATGGGCGTACCGGTCATTACGATCGGCAACGAACTCGTGATCGGCTACGACAAGGAGCGGATTGCAAGCCTGCTCGGCATCAAAGAATAATCTACTTTTTATAACGCGTTTCTTAAGGAACGCGTTGCCCTCGTAGTTCAATGGATAGAACAACTCCGTCCTAAGGAGTGGATGTGGGTTCGATTCCTGCCGAGGGCACCTGATCAGTATAGATGTGAAAGTTTAACTAAATAACAAAGAAAGACCGTCGAACTTTTAGGCTCAACGGTCTCTGCTTCACTAGTCGTCTTTCAGGGACAAGTGATGAAGGTATACTGTCGCTTAGAACTGAGGAGTACCGCAGCTTCGGCCATCTGCTCGAATGTGACCTTGTGTAAGTCGTTCCAGACTTCCTGCATGGGAATGATGCGATGATCCGCCACCAGATCGCTCGCCGATTCTCCTGCAAGGCCTGATCCCGAAAGATCGATCATCAAACACTTTTGCTTGAGTGACTTCAGCTTGCGATCGAACAGGTCGTGCCTCGATGGAATCATCCCAATACATTTCCGAACGAGTTCGTCAATGTAGAGCGTGGCATCGGGGCTGATCCATCCGTCAATCTCATACTCATACACGTCCTGAAAGTC
>CAZWIY010000008.1:17993-18267 GCA_964634575.1 uncultured Candidatus Saccharibacteria bacterium
GCGAGACCACGCTTCTCGCGGATCTCATTGAACAGAACCTCGCCAAGCACTTGATCGAATACCCTAAGTGCCTGCTCAGGGAAATCAGCCGGGAAAGCCCATCCCGCTTGGTATTTTGTCTGTTCAACCTTGAAGTTGACGTGGTCTGAAAGCTTCACGGTCTTCGATTGTTCCGCAGGAGTCTGTATTTGATTGAACGGTTGAGGAATCGGATTCCGTACCCCTTTCTTTCGCATCCCGAACGGACTTCTTTCGAGTTCGGCTA
The DNA here is from genome assembly GCA_964634575.1 of uncultured Candidatus Saccharibacteria bacterium. Classification (GTDB taxonomy): domain Bacteria; phylum Patescibacteriota; class Minisyncoccia; order Phycocordibacterales; family UBA12088; genus CAZDRD01. Next base: position 18,259 of record CAZWIY010000008.1, read on the forward strand.
TTACTTCGT
>CAZWIY010000009.1:0-8892 GCA_964634575.1 uncultured Candidatus Saccharibacteria bacterium
TCAATGTCTCGCGTCCTCATACGACCGGCTCTCTCGCAAGAGATCCGTACCAATCTTGCGCCATATTCCGATCTGCTTGCATTGCTTTTGCATATTCGCGGCATTGAAACGCATGAAACGGCGGAACGTTTCCTTGTGCCCGATTATGATCGCGATACGCATGACCCGTTTCTTTTACAAGACATGAATCGTGCCGTAGAACGTATCACTGCCGCCATCGAAAATGACGAACATATCGTCATTTATAGCGATTACGACATGGACGGCATTCCCGGCGCGGTTGCGCTCGGCGATTTTTTCAAAAAGATCGGGTATACAAATTATTCGCATTACATCCCGCATCGTATACGTGAAGGTTTTGGACTGAACATACCTGCGATCGATGCGCTTGCTCAACATGGTGCCCGCGTCATCATTACGATCGACCACGGTATTGGTCATGTCAAAGAAGTGCAATATGCACAAGCGCTCGGTATAGACATGATCGTCACCGACCATCACCTGCCGCACGAGACGCTGCCGGCTGCCTATGCGGTCGTCAATCCGAAGCGTCCTGACTGTCCGTATCCGGAAAAGATGCTCTGCGGCGCCGGTGTCGCTTTCAAGCTCGTGCAGGCGCTCGTGCAGTCGGGCAGCTGGGACATATCGCCGGGTTGGGAGAAGTGGCTTTTGGACATGGTCGGCATGGCGACGATTGCCGATATGGTACCGCTTACGGGCGAAAATCGGGCCCTTGCCTATTATGGGCTCGTCGTATTGCGCAAGTCAAAGCGTCCGGGTTTGCGTGCGCTTCTTGCTCATGCGCGAATCGATCAACGTATGCTCACTGAAGATGATATCGGTTTTTCCATTGCGCCGCGCATCAACGCCGCATCGAGAATGGGAGTGCCGATGGATGCATTTCGTTTGCTTGCCACTGATGACGAAGAGGAAGCGGCAGTACTGGCTGCGCATTTGAACAAGATCAATGACGAACGTAAAGGTCATGTCGCCGCCATAACGAAAGAAGTAAAAAAACGTATCAAACTTTTGGGCGAGACACGCGATGTGATCGTCATGGGAGATCCGCGCTGGAAGCCGTCGCTCTTAGGGCTGGTTGCCAGTTCCGTTGTCGAAGAATACCAACGCCCTGTTTTTTTGTGGGGTCGTGAAGAAGGTACGACAATCAAAGGCTCGTGCCGCTCGGATGGTACGGTGAGTGTTGTCGCGATCATGACGCATGCGCGCGATGCGTTTATCGAATACGGCGGACATGTGGCGGCGGGAGGATTTTCGGTCAAAGACGATATGATCCATACCCTTGAGCAGGCACTTACTGAAGGGTATCTGCAGCTGCCGCAGGAAACGGCGCAGCAAAAGATGACGGCGGACGCATGTTTGATGTTGGGAGAGGTGGGGTATATGACGTATCGCACGCTTGCTTCGCTCGCGCCGTTTGGGGAAGGCAATCCAAAACCGCATTTTTTATTTCAAGATGTCACGATCGAATCGGTCAAACAATTCGGCAAGGGCCATGAGCATCTCGAACTGGGACTGGTCGACGCGCATGGTGGCCGTGCGAAGTCGATCGGTTTTTTCATGACTCCCGACTCGTTTGCAACCCATATTGAAGCGGGACGTACTATCGACTTGGTGGCGACGATGGAACAATCGACCTTTGGCGGCAGAAACACGATACGCTTGCGGATCGTCGATGTCGTCTAGAAAAGGTATACTAAACGATATGCAAAAAATAATCGTATACACCGATGGTGGCGCGCGAGGCAATCCGGGACCTGCAGGATCGGGCGCGTATATTACCGACGCATCGGGAACCGTGATTGCCGAGGTGTCGAAATTTTTAGGTACGCGCACCAACAACTTTGCCGAATACGAAGCGGTCGCCTTGGCATTTGCGGAGATCAAAAAAAAGTTCGGCACCCGCACCAAGGAATTAGAAGTGGTCGTATACCTCGATAGTCAGCTTGTCGCTCGGCAACTTTCGGACGAATACCAAATAAAAGAAGAGACGCTTTTTTCGCAGTACATCAAGGTACACAATTTCCTCGTGAAAGATTTTCCGAACGTCTCATTCATACACATCCCACGCGAGCAAAACAAACAGGCCGATCGCCTCGCCAACGAAGCGATGGATCGGGGAGCATAACGCTTGCGTTTTGCCCAGGTTTCGCGTATGAATAGCTATGTCTCAGCATACGCTTTGGGCTGTTGTTGCAGGTTTTTGCACGGGCGTCATGTGGCGCTTGTTTTTTGATTGGGGCATTTCTGCGATCATTTTTTCCTTCTTGTGCGGATTTTGTTTTGCCATGTGCGCGTTCTGTCTGCGACGTACGCATGGACGCGATGTGCTACTTATCATTGCAGTTGGGTGGTGTGCTATGGGTTGCGGTATGGTGCGCGTTGCGCTCAGCGATACGCATACGGACACTGCATTGGCCGCACATGTCACCACTCGCGTCACGCTTGAAGGTGCGGTCATCGGTGAACCGGAAGCGCATGATACCTATGTGCAGGTCGTCATCACGGCAGAACGTGTGCAAGGGGACGACGCATTCATTGCCGACCGCGTGCTCGTCTATGCGCCGCGTTATCCAGAACTTGTGTATGGCGACCGTGTACGCATTACGGGCGTGTTGGAATATCCCGAAGTCATACAACAAGACGACGGCCGTACGTTTTCGTATCCAGACTATCTCAAGAAAGACGGTATTCATTTTACGATGCGCTACCCGAGTATTGCCGTCACGAGTCATGAGCAGGGAGCCTCGCTCTACGGCATCTTGTTTAGCATCAAGCGATATTTTCTCGATGGGCTCAAAGCGATGCTGCCGGAGCCGCATGTCTCCCTCCTGGGCGGACTCGTCGTCGGTGCAAAAGAAGCATTGGGCAAAGATCTGCTCGATACGTTCCGTGCTGCGGGCGTCGTGCACATCGTGGTGTTATCGGGATACAACATTTCCGTCATCGCTCGTGCTGTCGCGGGCGTGCTTGCACCGTTTGCGCGCATATGGCAATGGAGCGTCGGAGGTCTTTTCATCATCTTGTTTACAATGATCACTGGTGGATCAGCGACCATCGTGCGTGCGAGTATTATGGGATTTTTGGTATTTATTGCACAAGCAAGCGATCGTCAGTTTGACGCCTTACGCGCGCTTGGTGTCGCTGCATTGTTGATGGTACTTCACAACCCATACATCCTGGCATTTGATCCGTCGTTTCAACTCTCATGTTTGGCGACATTTGGACTTATCGTCTATGCACCAGTCTTTGAACGACATTTGACATTTCTTCCGCGCGTTTTTGGTTTGCGTGAAATCATCGCCGCGACGTTTGCAACCGAATTGTTTGTTTTGCCGCTTTTGTTGTGGATGAATGGCACGCTGTCGATAGTCGCTCCTCTGACCAACATACTTATACTGCCTGCGATCCCGTGGACGATGCTCGTGGGTGCGGTCACCGGTGTGATTGCGCTATGCAATACAGTACTCGCGTATCCGCTTGCAAGTATTACCTACGGTTTGCTTGCGTACGAATTGTGGATCGTACAAACACTTGCATCGGTGCCGTTTGCTGCTGTCAGATTGCCCGCACTACCTTTGTGGAGTGTCGCGCTTTTTTATGTCACGCTTATGCTTGGAGCGTATCGAATCGTTTCGAAACGGTCTCCCAATTGACGTGCGAGAAGTATACATCGAGATATTTTTGTTTTTCTGCGGGCGTGTAGTCGAGCAAGTATGCATGTTCCCAATGATCGAGCGCAAAGACCACTTTCGCGCCCGCGAGATGCCCGATGTGATGGTCTTCCACCCATACATGCTGGAATTGTTTGGTGACCGGGTCAAAGTCAAGCAGTGACCAGCCCGGTCCGCGACCGGAGAGGTGAGTAAATGCTTCATACCAACTGTCGTAACTGCCAAATTGCTTCGCGAGCAGGGAAAAGAGCGTTGATTCCGCATTCATATTCTGGGCGCCGCCTTCGAGTTGCTCGAAATACAACTCATGCAGGCGCATGCCGTTCCATTCAAAGCCGAGGCGCTTGCGCAGCTCGCCGACCATGTACACGTTGCTCGGGTCAGCGGAGAGGCGTGCAAGCTCTGTGTTGAGCGCGTTCGTTTGTTTGACGTAGCCTTCATACAGCTTCAGATGGGCATCGATCTGTTTTTGTGAAAGCCCCTCGATCGTTGGTATGGAAAATGTACGCGGCTGATATTGCATATAAGTTGTCGGTAAAGAATAACGTATTATTACTGTACCACGACTCTGTATGCACAAACAATGAAGCATATTGAATGCGTGGTCGTATCTTGCTACAGTTACGTTAATCAGTGTCATGCAAAAGAAGAAGTCCACGACCGCGTCGCTCGCTCTTGAAGCGTTGCGTCTGCATAAAAAATACCAGGGCAAGCTGCAAACAATCGGCTTTCGGCCGTTGAGGCGTATTGCCGATCTCAATCTTGTGTACACGCCCGGTGTGGGTGCGGTTTCAAGCTATGTCGCCGAGCATAAAAACGAAACGCGTGACTATACGCTCAAGGGCCGCACCATTGCGGTGGTGTCGGACGGTTCGGCCGTGCTCGGTTTGGGCAACATCGGTCCCGAAGGTGCGCTGCCGGTGATGGAAGGCAAGGCACTCTTGTTCAAAACGCTTGCAGGTGTCGATGCATTTCCGATCGTGCTCGCGACGCAGGACCCCGATGAGATCATCGAGACGGTCGTGCGTCTCGCGCCGACGTTTGGCGGCATCAATCTCGAAGATATCGCGGCGCCGAAATGTTTTTATGTGGAAAAGAAATTGCGGGAAGCGCTCGGCATACCGGTGGTGCACGACGATCAGCACGGCACCGCGATCGTCGTACTCGCGGGACTGATGAATGCGATGAAAGTGGTCAGAAAAAATTTGCATAAAGCGCGTATTGCTGTCGTGGGTGCGGGCGCTGCGGGTACGGCCATCGCCCACTTGTTGCTCTATTATGGCGTGGAAGATGTGATCGTACTGGACCGTCATGGCATTATTGCTAAAAGCAGGACCGATCTCGGGCCCGATAAACGATCACTCGCGGAATTATCAAACCGCGAAGGTCGCACCGGGGGTACACTCGAAGCGCTGGCGGGAGCCGATGCGGTCGTGGGTGTTTCGGGCCCTGGCACTATTGAAGCCGAACATATCCGGGTCATGGCACAACGGCCGATCGTCTTTGCGCTTGCCAACCCAACGCCGGAGATCATGCCTGCTGAGGCGAAAAAAGCGGGTGCGGCGGTGGTCGCTACCGGCCGATCCGATTTTCCCAATCAGATCAACAATGCGCTCGTCTTTCCGGGACTCTTTCGCGGCGCGCTCGATCATGGCGTGCTGCGTATTACCGATGACATGAAGCTCAATGCCGCCATCGCCCTTGCAAAATGCACGAAAACACCGACTGCCGGAAAGATCATCGTGCCGGTGTTCGATAAAAAAGCAGCGCGGGCCGTTGCATCCGCAATTGTTGCTCGGTAAAGGTGCACCTCATCTACCACTACTCTTCTTTGAATTCTGGAGTGCCCGCATGTTGGGCAAAATATTGACAGTTAAAGATCTTTACAACGTCAATCAAATCATCAAATGATGCGATACTGTGGTACATACCATCCGAAGTGATAAATTGTTGCATCTCTTGTTCATAGGGGAGATGGTGGACCGGATCTTTTTTACCCTCAAGACCCACACCTACCACAATGATTTTGATGTTGTTAGCTTCTCGGGTTTTTTTCGCCTCATCTTCCCATTGGACTGTGCTGGGGTATGGATAGTTGGTGGGTATATCATCTTTCGTGAAGCCGGGACAGATCGCTGCATCACCATTTGCATTTGCGCATTTCGTCGCTTCACCGTCGGTTATAAATAAAAGATAGCGAGGCGTATTTGGGCGTGCGTTTTGTTGAAGTTCAATCCTACCTTTAATAGTCCCTCCCGCGCTTGCAGTACCATGTTCACGGGGACCATAAAGACCATTGGTAATTGCAGTCTTAATAGCATCCGGATTTGAAGAAAGAGATAGATATTTTTCTGCATAATGATGAAAAACGACGACACCTAAACGTGCTTTCGTGGGTGCCACTACAAGACCGTCCACAATGGTACGTGCTGCATCATTGAGCTGGGTACGTTCAGTTTCATTAATACTGTCTGATGAATCGAGTACTAATATGACATCAAATGCATCACATGTTTTCAATTGCGACGTGTTGGGATATGCCACGGTAAATGAGCGACTCACACGCTTTTCCGAAGTGATATCAGTAGTATTATATCCATCAGCCTTTATGGTCGTCGTGCCCGGCTGCGTGTTTTTGTCGACAGTAACGACTGTTGACTGAGTTTTATCATCATTAAGCAGTGTAAACGTGGAGACATTCACTCCACCTACGGTAAATTTCTGACGCCCGCAAAAAATATCGGACGTTTTTGAAATATTAAACGCGTCAAACTTGCGATCCCAATACATCGCGCACTCAAGACCGGCATTGGAGTTGTTGAGTGCGTCCAAAGATTCACTGCTAAACGAAAGAAACTTATGTTGTTTGTACAATGAGTCGGCGAGCGAGACGGTGATCGCGAGCAAAAAGCCGATCGACAGTACGGCAAAGAGCAAAATGAAGCCACGTTTCTTATATAATTCTTTTTTTTCTTTGAAAAATGTAGAAGGTGCTTGAGTCCATTTCATAATGATGTGTATATTATGCGTCTTTTTTAGTTATTCCCAATTGAACAGATGATCTTTGAGTGTGATGGCGTAGGGAACGTTTTTGTATGTCCATGCGACTGTGACCGTCACCAATACTTCATCGGCATTTGGGTTGGTGCCTCCGGTTTGCGGCACAACGGTGATCGTACGTCGAAATGGTGGCGTGGTGGCGGCCCATCCGGCACCAGTGTTGTAGCCATATAAAAACAATGTTTGCGAATAATTGCTAACAGCACAATAAGTTCCACATGGTTGCACGCGTGTAGTTACGTTGTTGTTTGATAGTGCGTCAATGGTACAACCGGTACCGCTGTTGCAGGCATCGAGTCCGGTAAGCCACGGTTGTCCTGCGAGTAAGTTGCTTGTGCGTGCGTTGCGTACGAATTCCAGACCTTCCTGCGCCAGGTATACGGCTGTGATACGGTCTGCCGATGTGTTTGAGAATACTACGCTTCTGGCAAGCAGCGAAAGAGTTGCTGCAACCGCAAGCGTAAACAGTACGGTCGCTATGAACGCTTCGATGATGGTGAATCCTTTTGTGTGATGGGCATGATGCATGGTGTAATGGTGTATTACGGCGTAGTATCCGGCAGACGTTGTGTCATGCTGGTTTCGATATTGAAGTCCGAGAGTACCTTGCCGTTTTGCAGGATCTGACCTGCCAGTACGATGACTGCGTATGGTTGTAGTGTATCATTGGGTGTTGCGCCCGAGATGTAGACACGGAAACGCTGTATATTGATGTCGGAAGAAGTGATCTGTACCCATCCGCCGGTCCCCACTTTCATTTTCATAAAACCCGCATTCAGATTGGTGTGGTCAAATTGGTATTGGATCACATTGCCGGTTTGGTCATAAAAAGAAAAGCTCTCTGCACCATCATTGATATTTCCTGAGCTAAGATAAGGTGTGCCAGTATATGCGCAGTCACGCGGCGCGTCGAGCAATCCTTTCCCAATATCGCAATGATACATATAGCCGGTGCGCATCAGGCGCGCCATGCTGTCGACCGCGAGGTTGAGGTTGTCGAGTGTCGCATATATGGCTTCACCTCGACGCGCCGCGCCTTGCAGGCGTACCATCGAGCCGATCGCAGCAACCGTGATAATCAAAAAAAGCGATACGGCTATCAGGAGTTCGATGAGACTGAAGCCTCGATGCTGTTGTTGAGAAAAGAGGGTGTTCATAGTGATTATAGTACCGACACTTGTCCGGTCGTCCAGAGTTGGATCTGTCGTGCATTTTGCTTAGGAGAGGTGAGAGTGATCGTAATACTCGATTTGCCGGTCACACCGTTTCCTGCAATACTTGCACTAACAAATGGGCGCAGATATGCCACCGATGCGTTATCAAGCGATGGGGAGCAGGTGGTTGCATTGGCGCAAATGCTCGATATCGTGTAGCCACTCAACAGCGTCAGATTTTTGGTGGAAATGATTGTATCATTGGTGTCGTATTTGCCGTTGGGGTCAGTTTCACCAAAGAAGATTACATTGTTACTGCCTTTGACAAAATACACCCCGACGCTTTTGTAGGTCAGCGTTTCTCCGAATGTCTTGGTCGAGATGGCATACGTCTGCGCTTCACGAGCCAAGGTCGCTATTTTGTATGCCTCACCCTCCAGTTCGACATGGTCGGTTGAACTACGCATATTGATGAGCAACAACGTAGTCATCATCACCGAAATGCCGATCACGACCAACATCTCGATGAGTGAAAAACCGGATTGCGCTGCAGGCTTGGAGGGCACCATGTAAGAAAAGTATAACGAAAAAAAGTCTTGTCGGAGCATGTTTATACACAGGGTGATATTCTGCTATACTCACGTCCTATGTGGAACAGAATGCAGTTTCTCTTTGTGGTGACCGCGCTGTGCGTCTGTGCGGTCACAGGATATGTCTATATCGCGCATCGGGACCACTATCTCACCGTCGCATTTCTCGATGTGGGACAAGGCGACGCGATCTATATCGAAGCGCCTGATGGCGCCTCGATGCTTATCGACGGCGGCAATGGTACGGCGGTATTGCGCGGTCTGGGAACGGTCATGCCGTTTTTCGATCGCTCGATCGACGTCGTTATCGCAACACATCCCGATGAAGATCATATCGGCGGCCTACCGGAAGTGCTGAGACGATATCGTGTCGGTACGTACATCGACCCGGGCGTC
>CAZWIY010000009.1:8902-16809 GCA_964634575.1 uncultured Candidatus Saccharibacteria bacterium
CAACCTACGAGACCATACTGCGCGAAGTTGACGATATGCATATCGCGTACGTTGTCGCGCGTCGTGGCATGCGTTTGGCGCTTGGTGACGGTGTCTTTCTCGATATATTATTTCCCGACCGCGATCTTTCCCGTGCGGACACGAACACCGCGTCGGTGGTTGCACGTCTGACCTATGGCGATACGTCGTTTCTTCTGACGGGCGACTCGCCGCAAGCGATCGAACAATATCTCGTCACACTCGATGGTTTAGCGCTCGGGAGCGATGTATTAAAGCTCGGTCATCATGGCTCGCGCACATCAAGCTCGGAGGTCTTCCTCACTACCGTACATCCGTCACTTGCCGTTATTTCAGCCGGCAAAGACAACCGATACGGCCATCCGCACCAAGAGGTGCTTGATCTGCTCACTAAACTACACATTCCCTCACTCTCTACAATAGACGAAGGAAGTATTATACTGAAAAGCGATGGACAACACATCTGGAGAAAATAATATGTTCACTGAAGAAGAGTTAAAGAAAAGACTCACGCCCCAGGAATACGCGGTATTGCGGGAAAAGGGAACGGAGGCGCCGTTTTCCGGTGAATATGTGCATACCAAAGAAGACGGCACGTATCGCTGCAAAGTGTGCGGCAATCCGCTCTTTTCCTCGGATACCAAATTTGACTCAGGCACTGGCTGGCCGAGCTTTGACGAGGCACTTCCCGGCGCGGTGCGTCTGGTGCAAGATGACTCGCATGGCATGCATCGTACCGAAGTGGTCTGTGCAAAGTGCGGTAGCCATCTCGGTCATATCTTTGACGACGGCCCCACCAAAACCGGCAAGCGCTATTGCATGAATTCCGTGTGTCTTGATTTGGAGGAGAAATAGGCTACGACAAAGAATCGTTTTTCGCGATTTCTTCCTTGATACGTGCCGGACGTTCGCTTGGATGGTCGCGGTAGTAATCTTCGACGATGGTCGCACCATGATGGGCATGTTCGTAGTTTTTTCCATCGTGGCCCATCAAGTATCGCTCGTGAAGCTCGTGCAACACAATAGATTCTTGTTCTTGAGGTGAAAGCGTTGCTTCGATCCAGATCTCGCGGTGGGGGATGAATGAGTACACCAGATCATGCCCGCCTTCCGAATACTCGACAAAACAAGTATCGCGCACGAGTGTACCGTCAACCAGCCATACCGAGACCGCGCTACTATACTCGTCTATTTTTTTCTTGTGAATTTTTTCAATACGTTCTCGATGAGACAAGGCATCGAGTATCCGACGTACGCGTTTTGAGCTCATGCGCTCCTTCTTTTCAAATAAGTCTGCTTTTCGTGTCGCTCCGTCCGGACTCAAACCGCTTTTTATATACTCTATTTCTTTTAAAAGATGTTCTATGAAATATTTTCGTTCAGATGGTACTGTTTCACTGTCAATCCAAAATTCGTCTTTCGGGATAAACGGCAAATGATAGTGACTGTCGTACTCGACAAAATTTTCATTCAGTTCTTTGCGTATTTTTTCGCCATTAACAAGCCAGATGTGATAGCTGTCATGCGTACCCAGATCTTCGAGATAAAATTTTTTATATTCTGACATGCTCACTCTCCTTTCTTCTTCTCCACAAACCCCATAAACGCCTGCATGATCTCAAGCGGTACGGTAAAGATGATGGTGTTTGACTGGTCGGACGAGATGTCGTTGATGGACTGCAAGGTGCGCAAATGCAAAGCGCCTGGCTGCGCTGCGAGCATGCGTGCGGCTTTTGCCATGTTTTCCGATGCGGCAAGCTCACCTTCGGAGTTGATGATGACCGCGCGCTTCTCGCGTTCGGCCTCGGCTTGCTTGCCGATCGTACGCTCCATGTCAGGAGGGAGGCTCACGTCTTTGAGCTCGACGTTGCTCACCTTGAGTCCCCACGCATCGGTTTCCTTGTCGACGATCTCGCGTATCCGCTCCGCCAGTTTTTCGCGATTGGCCAAAAGCTCGTCGAGGCTGACTTCGCCGACGATATTGCGCATGGTGGTTTGCGCGTACTGAGAAATCGCGTAACGAAAGTCCTCAACTTCGAGCACGGCTTTGTCGGCCGCCTGTACGCGATAGTAGATAACCGCATTGACTGTCACTGAAACATTGTCGCGTGTGATCGCTTTTTGGTCGGGGACATCCACGGCTTTGACGCGCATGTCTACTTTTATCATGCGCTGAAACACGGGAATGACGATACGCCACCCGGGCTCTTTGATGCCGCTAAATTTGCCCAAGGTGAGCATTACTCCGCGCTCGTACTGGTTGACTTGGCGGATAATGAGCACGGCAATGAGAATGGCAACTGCGATAATTATGAGTATATGCATATGCTTTAGTATATACCTAAAACGAGCGTTGTTGAACGATCTTTTTCTACGGTGTCTCTGTGTTATAGTACGCACACATGTCAGCATATGAATTACAGAAAATAAAACGTGAGTTTGAACGACTGGGTCTGCATCCGACGTACCTTGAGCATGAGTCGGTGATCACGAGTGAAGATGCTGCAAAGACCAGAGGTTTTGCATTGAAGCAGGGCATTAAAGCGTTGTTGTTTACCGATGGCAATGGCGCGTGGGTCATCGTCAATGTGCCGGGTGACAAAAAAGTAGTGCCAAACAAGGTTGCCGCGCAAATGGGGTGGTCGAAACGCGATATCCGTATGGCGACGCCCGAAGAAGTGCTCGACATAACAGGGTGTGAGATCGGTTCGGTTCCACCATTCGGGCACAAAAGTGATATCCCGCTTTTGGTAGATACGGGAGTTTTTGACAATACCACGAGTGCGTTTAATATCGGCTTGCGAACAAATTCAGTCATGATCCCCACCGAAGAAATAAAAGTACTTTTTAATGAACTCAATGCATCTGTCGGGGAGTTTGCGAAATCAAAAGAATAAAATAATCAACTATCAAATAGCAAATATGCCGCTCGTATTTCAAACAGAAAACTTCACTATCGTCGCGCCTGACACGCCACACGTCAGCCGTACCGATGGCGGGCATATCGTGATTGGACCGGTTGTGACGGTGGAAGACAGGACTCAATTAAGTCCGAGACTCGCAAAAGAGATGATGAAACTCACCATGGTTGCAGGTGAGGCAATGAAAACCGTGCTTGCGCGGCACGGTATCGACGTGGGCCGGATCAACTACCAAGACAACGGCAATTGGAAACATTCGCTCCATATTCATCTGTATGGTCGTGCAAAAGGCGCGGTGGTGCAAAAGTACGGTACCGCGCTCCAATTTCCCGCAACGCCGCAGGCATTCAAGGAGATGATGGGCAATCTAGAACCGCTCACCGAAGGTGATTGCAATGAAATACGCAAAGAAATAGAGCGTTTACTTGAAACGGAAAAGTATAAACATTTTTGATTACGTCGGTAACAAAAAACCCGCAACCGGAGGCTTTTGTTTTTAGGGAGACTGAAGTTTTAAATAATCCCCGCTTTCTTGAGTGTCTGATACGGGCCGTTTTTGCCCAAGGTGCGGATACCTTTGGTGGAGAGAGTGAGGGTGAAATATTTGTTGAGTTCCGGTACGAAAATGCGGCGCTTGACGAGATTGACTGCCCGTCGGACGCGGCCGGTCGGGTTGAACTGCGTCGCACGCACGCGGTTGCTGTACTTACCGCCCGCTGCTGAGGTCTTTTTTGTTATGGCGCATGTCTTTGGCATATCGTGATCGTCATGGTACCATACCACTATATATTTGCAAGCGTATGGATCTCTTGACCATTTTTGGCCTGATTATTCTCATCTTCTCCATTATTGTGCATGAAGTGGCGCACGGCTATGCGGCGCATTGGTTGGGCGACCCGACAGCGCGGCTGCAGGGACGTCTCACGCTCAACCCGCTGCCGCATATCGACCCCATCGGCTCGATACTTTTGCCCGGCATCCTGATGCTCTCTCATGCGCCGATCATGATCGGTTGGGCAAAACCGGTGCCGTTTAACCCATACAACTTGCGCAATCAACGCTGGGGCGAAGCGATTGTCGCCGGAGCGGGGCCACTGACCAACGTCATTATCGCAGTGATCTTCGCGCTCATCATCCGTTTTGGTGTCGGGGCAGACATGCTTTCCACCAATTTCATTCAGCTTGCGGGGCTCGTGGTATATATCAATCTCTTGCTCGCACTCTTCAACCTCATCCCCATCCCGCCCTTGGATGGCTCGAAAGTGCTCAAATCCGTGCTGCCGTGTCGCGCTGCGATGTCGTTTTCACGCCTTGAGGCTTGGGGTGGACAGTCGGGACTCCTGTTGTTTGGGGTACTCATCGCCCTCATGTATGTCGCGTGGCCGTTTTTCTACGCGATCCTCTCCTTTGTTTTTGCGCTCCTGACGGGTATGCATCCATAAGTACATACCTTAAAGTATGCGTACTGGTGTATGCTGCTCTTGCAAGAGTTTTAGGGATCTTAAAATTTTCTTGGTAGTTGATTTTGTGCGTGCTATCCTTGAGCATATGGAAAAACAAGAACTGGCATATCAAAATAGTGAACGATGGAACATGCTTCTTGAAGAAGGAAAGTTACTCATCACCAAGGGTGCAGATGAGATTTATCTGATCGAAGAACTTACTCAAAAAGATTCAGAAAGACTGTACAATGCTTATAAAAGCGGCACTATCCATGTCCTTCAACGCGCTCCCGTCAACGAAATTCTATTAAGCGTGATCTCCAAACTCGACAGGGCTGGGGTGATTTATAAAAAGGTTGAAGATATTGTCACAACAACTCCCCTATCTTTTGATGTACGGTGGGTGGGAGTGCGACATGAACGGATCGAACGCTTATTAAACTTCTTTACAAAAAATGCAAAACATCTGGCGTTGAGCCTTGATAGAACACCGCCTGATCTTCTCATTATAGTGCGCACATCAGGAAGACTTGCGCAAGTGATGGAGGATTATGAAAAAATTACCTCACCACATCTTTTTGTGGATATTGCTTACGATCACACACTTTCGCTCGGCCCTTTGGTATTTGTTGGTGAAACAGCATGCCTCGGTTGTTTTCTTGGCAGGGTAACGAGAAATTGGGGTGATGCAGGCCGCCAGAGATTTCAAACGTGAGCGAAAGAGTGGAATTGATAACCTCTCTTATTTTTGAACAAATTTTAACTTTCCAAAGAATTGGCAGTTGTCCTGAATTACTTGAAAAGACGTGGACATTTAACTTGGCTGATATGACAACTAAATCTGATGCAGTCTTTCGTCTCCCGTGGTGCCCGAACTGTTATCCGGATGCTCCGCAGGAGGGATTGGGTTCATTTGAATTACCGTGGCGTTTGCGAAGCAGCCAGACAGAATGATCATTATGATACGACTAGTATCACAATTTGATAACGAAAAAATGAGGGCGACCGTAACGACACCCATGGCAGGTTCATGTTGCTGTAGCAGTTGTTGCTGTTGTTGCTGTGTGGTCAGTACACTCGGGTCATCAATTGTCACGGCAAGAAATCTGGGTAAGCTGGTTGAAAAGCAGACTATCAATTCAACACCCCGGATAAGAAAAATGTCAAAAATTGAGGCATATATTTGTGGTGCCCTTCTCTTACCAGCTTCTATTGCTTTGACTTTTCTTATATTCTTCGCACTGATTCAAAACGCTTCAAAAGAATATATTGGAATAGAAGACACGATTGTATTTTTTTCCTTCGCAATTTTTTTGTTGTCGTTTGGGGCTGGTCTATCTTGGTTTCGTTATTGGTACGGTCTATCAAGAAAAGCACTTATCTTAACCTTTATCTTAACGATCATTGCTTTAATTGCAGAGTTTTTTGCTTGGCTTTATATTTTACTCAGCTTTGGCTAAATTTGAATGAGCTCTAAAAATCTGAATCAATTAGTATTAGAGATGGCGACGGGGCATAGATGCGGTGTTACGTTACCTTTTCAAAATATAGAAACAACCTCTGCTGATATCAAAGGACTTTTTAATATTTCTTTACCCAAAGATTCTGTTCAATCGTGGGATTCTGCAAGTGGTGGCCTAAACAGAGACAAAAACCTCGCTGTTATTGGTGCGATTGCAGAATCAATGGAGCGTTATTCTGCTTCTATAATGAATTTTCCTGTAAAAAAATTGTCAGCAATCAAGGATACTGCCGTGCTTTCTTATGATCAATTTTCATTATTTTTGGACGAACAATATAATAACCCAGGCTTTGTATGGGAAAAAATCAACCCGAAAGAAGCTTTTTTTGGTGAGGTGTATTCAGTCTATGATAATGAAAAAGTTTGGGTGCCCCAGGAGTTGATCGGGCTTGGTACAAAGTCTGATAAAGCGCTTGTCCCTTCAACTTCCACAGGGCTTGCTGCACATTTCGACAAATACGCAGCTTTACTTTTGGGTATTCAGGAACTTTTAGAACGAGACGCTTTGACTGTCTACTGGCTCAATTCATTGGGTGGTAGGGAAATTGCCCTTGATAAGAAATACACCGCTCCGGTTGAAAATAAATTCGGCCAAATCTTTTGCTTTGATATAACACAGATATGGAATCCATATCCGGTCGTTATCATATGCGGTCATCTTAATCAGAGGAATAAGAAACGTTTTTCTATGGGAGTTGCTTGCAGAGCGACGTATGAAGAGGCAATTGAAAAAGCGTATCTCGAATGGATACAAGGCGCAATCTTTGCCGGATTCTATGATATATACCATCCAGAGCTTACCTTGAGGGTGCCAGATGACCTGATTGATTTCGATGAACATGCAGTCTATTACACCCTATACCCCCAAGAATGGGGTAAGATACCTTTGTTAAGAAAGAAGTTTCCATATCAATCGGAACAAAAAACTATTCCCCAATCACCAAGCCGTAGTGAAATACTAAGGTCTTTGTTATCCTCGCTTCAAGTTGCGGGCATCAAGATTTTTTATCGCGACATTACACTTCCCGATGTACGACAAACAGGTTTAACAGTAGTGCGTGCATTGTCGCCTGAACTTTCATTTATTCATGGGGATGAACGTGCACCTTTTTTGGGAGGAAGAACAAGAGACGTGGCCTGGAGGTATCCTGATTTGGTAGGTCAGGCAGAGTTTCCAAATAAATATCCTCATCCTCTTGGTTAGATATGGCAAATAATATATCAAACGCAACACTCTTCAGTTTATTTTGGGAAAACTCCAAGATAAATAGTCGTACTGTTTTGAAGCTTGCAAAAAACCTCGAAGAAGATGCCCGGGCGACAAAAAATATTCCACAACTTTTTTATCCGACGGAAGACTTAATTTTGACAAAACCCAAAGACAAAATAGCTCGACTCATGACAAAGAGACGTAGTGTGAGGACATTCACGGAAGTTCCTTTGAGTGAACGACAGCTCGGTTCTTTGTTTCATGTCTTTGCGCAGAAAGGTCCCACTAGCCGCTTGCTGCCATCTGCTGGAGGTAAATATCCTATTGAAGTATTTGCTTTTCTTTTACGTGTGAAGGGAAAGTTTAATAAAAAGATTGTTTATTATAATCCCGATACCCACTCGCTTTCTGTAATAGCGGACAGTCCTTCGTGGGAAAAAGTCAGTGAGTCGTTTGGTCTCGAATTAAAAGGTAAGCCCGCAATTATCTTTATTTTTGCTGCAATTCCTGAAAGGACGATAGATAAATACGGTGAACGTGGTGGAAGGTTCATCTTGCTGGAGACGGGACATTATGCCCAAAATCTTGCACTTCGGGTGGCGTCCGAAAAGCTGGGCGGCGTTATTTCGGGCGCATTGCACGATGATGCAATGAAACAGTTGCTAGGATTGGAGCATACCAACGCCCTCATAACCCTCGGATACGCATGTGGCTGTGTGTCGGGGTAAACTTATACCACGCTTGCATTATTTTTTGCCTATAGTATAGTGTGTGCACTCGCGGTTACGCGGTTT
>CAZWIY010000010.1:0-8981 GCA_964634575.1 uncultured Candidatus Saccharibacteria bacterium
CTGTACAATGTGTAGATTCAAGATCCCTTGCTATACGTTAAGGGACAACACGCCTTAAATCCCACTTCTTATTATACGCTTTCTGTACGAGACGCAAGTGTTTTACTCCAAAATCCCGTCGAGATTGACGTCGTAGAGGATAGATTCTTGCACGAGGCGGTAGTCGACCAGTTCGTTATCTGCAAACCAGTGCTTGATCTCGGCTTTTGCTTCCTCAACAGAGCCGGATGCGTGTATGAGGTTGCGCACTGCGCGACTATCGGTATCGGCCATTTGATACGAATCGAGCACGAAATCGCCGCGAATAGTACCGACATCAGACGTGCGCGGCTCGGTGCCACCGACGAGCTTGCGGACGACCTCAACCACATGCGCTCCCTGCCATGCCATGATGAGGACAGGGCCTGCCGTCACGTATTTTGCAAGCGCGTCGATCACTTTGTCACCGGCAGCGATCGGATCTTTTGTGGGCGGTTCGATTCCCTTTTTTGCATATGCCTCAATCGCCTTTTCTCCTACTTTACGTTTCCACTCCGGGTCGATCGAATAATGCGCGCGCACGTGCTCTTCGGTCGCAACGGCAAATTTCGCGCCGACGAGCTTGAGCCCTACGCGTTCAAATCGGCCAATGATCTCGCCCACGAGACTACGCTGCACGCCATCGGGTTTGATGATGATCAATGTTCTTTCCTTGTGAAATTCAGGCATACACAAAAATAATAAAGTAATATTAGTATTGGTACAGTATACGGGCTTTTGCTCGTATTGCAACGGCTTTGAAGGAAGTTACGCCGTCAGTATCTCCGCTTCTCCTTCCGCAATAAGAATGGTGTGCTCGAAGTGAGCACTGAGGGAACCATCGCGCGTACGCACGGTGTAGCCATCGTCTTTAAAAACGACACTGGCCGAACCTTCGTTGAGCATGGGCTCTATAGCAAGCACCATGCCCGGCACGAGCTTTTCTCCGGTCCCTGCCTTACCGAAATTTAAGATCACCGGTTCTTCGTGCACAGCATGCCCCACACCGTGACCTCCCAGCTCACGCACGATACCGTAGCCATAAGGCGCCACAACAGCCTGTATCGCCGCACCGATGTCGCCAACTCGGTTGCCTGCGCGTGCGGCTTCGATACCTGCCTGCAAAGCGTCTTTCGTCACATCGATCATTTTTTGCACCTCAGCATCCACGCTTCCGACTGCGACCGTCACTGCTGCATCGGTGATAAGCCCCTCGTGCGTGACACCGACATCGAGCCCGATGATGTCGCCTTCTTTGAGGGTGATAACCGGCTCGTCGGGCATACCATGCACCACCACATCATTGACCGACGTGCAGATAGCACCCGGAAATGGGTGATCGGCGCCACGCGGTGTGTAACCTAAAAATGACGGGATGTCCCCAAAATCCCGGATCATTTTTTCCGCAAGCGTATTGAGTTCGTGTGTCGTTACCCCGGGACGCACTGCCTCGGTCAATGCGCGGATGACAGCCGCATGATGCTGTCCGCCAACCCGCAGACGTTCAATATCTCGTGATGTTTTGATACGTGCCATACAAGGACCCTAGGAGAGACCTAAACGATGCACGATATCTGCATGAATCTCTTCGGCAGAACGATTTGCATCGACTTCGTGTACGACATAGTGAGGCGACGTCTTGAACTGTTCGAGCATTGGCATCACTTCGCTTCGATACCAATCGAGTCGACGCTGGATCTCATCTTTCGTGTCATCATGACGCTTGCGATGTTCGATGAGCCGTTCCATGATGACCGTATCCGGCGCGTCGAGTACGATAAAATGCGGCGTTGTACGTTCAAAAAAGTTGAGGGCGCTTTCAAGAATGACCCCTTCTTCAGGACGCCGCGGGAATCCATCGAGCAACAAATGCTCGTTATTTTGAATGAGCTCAATGAATAACCCGCTCCATATCCAGATGGGCAGAAATGCGGGCATGAGTCCTCCTGTATTGAGAATCTCTTTGACGCGACGTTGCGCATACCATGTATCACCGCCGGCAAATTCCCGGAATTTATCGCCGGTCGTAATGTGATGTGTCGGTCGTGACGGATCCGCTTGCTCAAGATATTTCTTCAACAATGCAGCTTGCGTACCTTTTCCCGCTCCGGCGCATCCGACAAAAAATATTGTTTGTAGTTCCATATTTAAAAGAATAGCATGTTTTGTGCAACAAAAGACACATTGACAAAGGTGGGGATATTTTTAATATTCCCGAATCGCAAGTTGCGCATCGATCTTGCGTACCAGATCAAGCACCACCGACACCACGATCAAGAGTGCCGTGCCGCCCAATGCAAGTGATGTGATGCCGGTGATCTTTTGCATAATGATCGGCAGTACCGCGATCACACCGAGAAAGAGCGCACCCACGAGCGTGATACGCGTGAGAATCGCCGCAAGATAGTCAGCGGTTGCGGTGCCCGGACGCACACCCGGAATGAACGCGCCGTTTTTCTGGAGATTTTGAGAAATTTGGTGCGGATCAAAGGTAACCGACGTGTAGAAATAGGTAAAGAGAAACACCAATACGAAGTATACCAAGCCGTAGAGCCAGCCACCGTTGAAAAACGTCAATGCATGTTTTGCAAAGCTGGCCAGTGTCGCGTTGGCGGACGTACTCAAGAAATTGAAAATCATCTGAGGAAACAACAATATGGAAAGTGCGAAGATGATAGGAATCACGCCCGACTGATTGACGCGCAGCGGGAGGTACGTCGACAAACCGCCATAGGTACGCGCACCCCGGACTTGTTTGGCATACGTGATCGGCACCGGACGTTCCGATTCGGTAATGAGGACCACAAGCGCCGTGATCACAACCGCCGCAACGACAAAGCCGACATACAACGGTATCTGAGACGCATCAAATGAAAAGAATGTCTGTGCCACGCTCGTCGGAAGATTGGCGACGATACCGCCAAAGATGAGCAGCGATACGCCGTTACCGATCCCGAACTCGGTGATGAGTTCGCCGATCCACATCAATAGAAGCGACCCTGCCGATACCACGGCGACGTTGACGATGAAATCAAAAAGCGAGAGCGAGGGAATGATACCCTGACGCGAAAGCAACACCAAAAAACTGAACGCTTGTATGAACGCAAGAGGTACCGTCAAAAGACGCGAATATTGGGTAAACTTTTTACGTCCGATCTCGCCTTCTTCATGGTAGAGCGCCTTCATTTTTGGCGACATGATCGTCAAAAGTTGCATGATGATGGAGCCGGTGATATATGGCCCGACGCCAAGCATAACGATCGACAAGTGAGA
The DNA here is from genome assembly GCA_964634575.1 of uncultured Candidatus Saccharibacteria bacterium. Classification (GTDB taxonomy): domain Bacteria; phylum Patescibacteriota; class Minisyncoccia; order Phycocordibacterales; family UBA12088; genus CAZDRD01. The sequence goes on from CAZWIY010000010.1 coordinate 3,292, forward strand.
AAGACCGCCACCGGAAAAAATGTTAAGCAGGCCAAAGAACTGATTGCCCTGCAAAAACGCCTGCAACTGCGTCGGGTCGACGCTCGGTATCGGTATCGCTGCCAAGAGCCGGAAGACGATGAGTGCTCCCGCAAGAAAAAGAAGTCGCTTGCGCAGGATTTCATCAGTGAACGCAAGTTTTATTTTTTGAAAAAAATTACTGAGCATATGCTAAAGGATTTCGCCACCTGCTTTAGTGATGGCTTCACGTGCCGTTTCCGACACCAGACACTGCGCCACGATCAATTTTTTATCGAGGGTACCGCGACCCAAGATCTTGACCGCGGGCGTGCGTCCACCCTGGCGACGCACCAAACGCTTTGCAAGCAAAAGGGTCGGGGTCACTTTCGTGCCGCTGTCGAACAGCGCAAGTGTGGCAAGATTAATGATTGCAGGTTTGACATTGCTGGTGTTGACCGTACGGCCACGATTCTTGCCGTGACCACGCAATTTTGGAATACGTTTGATGACATCGCGTATCGCCGGACGGATATGATGCCCCGCGCGCGCCTTCTGACCCTTATGGCCGCGACCCGACGTTTGGCCGCGCGTCTGGCCACGTCCGATGCGGACGACGCTTTTATTTTTATTTTCTCTGGTGAGGGTATTGAGTTGCATAGGCTATATTTTGAGTTTTGCAAGCGCCGCAGTGGTCGCGCGCGCGTTGTTGAGACGGTTTTTGCTGCGTGAGAGGATTTTCGCCGAAACATGTTTGATACCGCCCAATTCGAGCACGGTACGCACCGAGCTGCCTGCCTTAAGTCCCCGACCAGGCGCAGGCAACATCACCAGCGATGATGAGGCGAACTTTGCCGACGTCTCGTGCGGAATGGAGAGCTCTTTGGTGATCGGAATAGTGATCATGTGTTTGCGGGCATCTGAAAGCGCTTTTTCGATCGCAACTGCCGTATCCGCGCCTTTACCCAAACCAACTCCCACCTGTCCCTGACCGTTGCCGATCACGATAGCGACTGAGAAATTGAAACGGCGACCGCCAGCAACGACACGGGTTACGCGACGAATGCTGATGATCTTTTGCTCAAATTCACTGCGTACTCGTTCACGCATCGGACGACGCGCGCGAGAACGGCTGTTACGATCGCCGCCACGCTCAGGACGTCCGCCATCACGTGGCGTTCTTTCATGTGTCTGTTTTTCAACTGGTTGTGTGGTTGTTTGTTCTTCCATAGTTTATATGTTGAGACCTCCCTCACGCGCGCCCTCGGCAACACCCTTGATAACCCCCGAGTACAGAAAGCCGCCGCGATCAAATACCGCCTGGTCGATCTTTTTCGCATGAGCAAGTTTTGCTATCTCACGTCCGACCGCGAGCGCTTTCTCGACCGCTCCACCAGTGATCGTGAGTTTTTGGGAGCTAGTTGCGGCAAGTGTCATACCGGCAACATCATCGATAAGTTGCGCGTACAAGAAACGGTTTGAGCGAAATACCGCAAGACGCGGACGTGTTGCCGTACCCGAAATCTTTGCGCGAATACGTGCATGTCGGCGTGTTCTCTGTGCTTGTTTTGATGTGGTATTCATAATAGTTTACGAAGCTTTTTTACCTTGTTTGCGTAAGATCACCTCGCCTGCGTAACGGATACCCTTCCCTTTATATGGTTCAGGTTTCTTGAGAGCATGTAAATCTGCGGCAAATTGTCCGACTTTTTCCTTATCGATACCCGATATGGTGATTTCGTTTTTCTCCACCGTAGCGGTGAGTCCTTGCGGGATCGGCATTACTACAGGATGCGAGAAACCGATGTTGAACGTCAGTGATTGCCCGGTCAATGCTACACGATATCCAACACCTTCGAGTATGAGTTTTTTGACATATGGTTTCTGCACGCCATCTACCATGTTGGCGATATGAGCGGCATACGTACCCCAGAGCGCACGACCTGCAGGCGTCGTTACTTTCGGCGCGACCGTTACGACACTATCTGCGATCTGTATTTCAACATAAGGATGCAGACGTCGAGAGAGTTCCCCCAACGGCCCCTTCACCACAACGGCACCATCCGTGATATGGACTCGCTATGGGTCGTTTTCCAACTCTGCTCATAATAAAAGATTACCAAAGAGTAAAAAGTATTTCGCCTCCGATACCTGCCTTTTTTGCCTCCTCGCCCGTCAATATGCCCTGTGGCGTTGAAATGATCGCAACGCCACGACCATTGTGCACGGGGGTACACTGCGAACTTTTGACATACAGGCGGCGGCCCGGTTTTGAAATCCGTTTGACATCAGCGACTTTCGGTGTGCCATCGGCATGATACAGTACCTCAAGTTCGATGCTGCGTTTGATTTTCTTGCCATGCTTCTCGATCGCTCCGACAAAACCCCGCTCTTTCAATTTTTCCGCAATTGCAAGTTTCAGCTTCGAGGTCGGCACCAATACCGAAGCCTGCTTGGCCATGCCAGCATTCTTGATACGTATAATCATGTCTCCGATAGTATCCATATGTTTACCAAGATGATTTTTTGACGCCCGGGATCATACCTTCATTGGCGAGTTCGCGGAAGCAGATGCGGCACATGCCGAAATCGCGCATAAAACCCCGACGACGACCACAGCGAAAGCACCGATGAACGGTACGGCTGGAAAATTTCGGTTTCTTTTGTGATCTTGCTATGACTGATTTTTTTGCCATAGATACGATGTATGTTTTCAAACGTAGTCAGTGAAAGAATAAAGCCGTTCACGGCTCTCTTGCATCACTGCCAACACTTAAAAAGAATAGCTCCAAGAGCTTGGGGCTATCTTAGCAGGTTGGGTATTCATTGTCAAACGTGCTAATAAAAACGAACGTCCTATTTCTTCCCTTCTTCCTTCTTGAACGGAAAACCGAGGTGACGCAAAAGCGCTTCGGCTTCCGCTTTGGTCTTCGCGGTGGTCACGACGGTCACGGAAAGGCCAAAGATGTCACGCTGTTCTTCATCGGACGTCTCAGGAAAAATGGCGTGCTCACGCAGACCGAGCGTAAAATTGCCGATCTCGTCGATACCTTTGACGGAGAGTCCACGGAAGTCACGCATGCGTGGAAGCGCAATGTGGATGAGTTTCTCAAGGAAGTCACGCATACGTGTACCCCGCAAGGTCACCTGTAAGCCAATGACATCGCCTTGGCGCACCTTGAAAGAAGCGATGGACTTCTTTGCTCCACGTGGTGCAGGCTTTTGTCCCGTAATTTTGGTAAGGCGGTCTATGACCAGCTCTTTCTTTTTCGGATCGGCCTTACCAACACCAACTGAGACAACCACCTTCTCAATCTTTGGCGTTTGCAATACATTTTTATACCCAAACTGTTCTTTGAGGGTAGTAAATGCCTGTTTCTGTTTTTCAGTAAGTGTTTGCATGATAGTGATTATGCGAGAACGATGCCGCTTTTTTTCGCAACACGTACCCAAACTTTTTTACTTTCGTCGTATTTCTTGCCGACACGAGTGGCCTTGCCGGTCTTTGGATCGACCAATGCCACATTGGACACATGAAGTGGCATTGCTTTTTCGACGATCCCGCCACCCTGTTTGGTCTGACGGCTGACCTTTTGGTGACGTTTTTTCATATTGACGCCTTCAACCACGACACGATCTTCGGTAGGGAGCGCATGCACTACCTTGCCCGTCTTTCCACGATCCTTGCCGGTGAGCACTATGACATTGTCTCCTTTTTTGATATGCATATACGATTCCTATACTACTTCAGGCGCAAGCGACACGATCTTTTGATAACCCAGTTCTCCCACTTCGCGCGGGATCGGACCGAAGATACGGTTGGCTCTTGGCTCTTTCTTGCCTTTTTCGATCACCACCACCGCATTTTCATCAAAACGAATATATGAACCATCTCTACGACGAAACGCGTCTTTCTGTCGCACCACAAGCCCGTGCAAAACATCTTTCTTTTTTACCATTTTGCGGGGTTCAGCAACCTGGACGGAAAAAACCACGATATCGCCGATACGTGCATAGCGCTTGCGAGTCGACCCGAGCACCTTGAAAATACGTCCGACTTTTGCTCCGGTACTGTCTGCGACTTTGACGATGCTGCGTGTTTGAATCATGGTAAAAAAATTATTTCACTCGAAAATGCTTGGTCTTGGAAATTGGTTTCGTCTCAAAGATCTCTACGTGATCACCGATTTTCTTGGTATTACCCACATCGTGCGCATGATATTTTTTGATACGCTTGATGAACTTGTGGTATTTCGGATGCTTAACAAAACGAGTCACCGCCACAACGATCGTATCTTTCATCTTGTCGGATACCACCACACCGGAAAATATTTTTCCTTGTGCGGTAGTATCTTTTGTTGTAGGTGTCGTTTTCATACGGTATCTGTTTGCTTGATGTTATTGTTTCGTTGCAGTTTCAGGTAAAGCGGTCGCAGGTACCGTGGTACTACTTTCGCTATGCCGCTTGCGCATCTCGGTGAGAATACGGGCAATGTCACGGCGCAAATGCCGGCCTTCACGGGTATTGCGCACGCGGCTGCCTGCCGCACCGAAACGGAATTCACGCAACAAATGTCGCTTTTCAAATAGCGTCTTGCGCAAATCCTGATCTGTTTTTCTTGAAAGTTCACTCATGGTCTTTCACGTATAGCACAAAAATATCTTTTATGCAATTATGCTCGGGCTGCAAACTTGGTCTTTACCGGCAACTTCGCTCCTCCTTTACGCAGCGCTTCTTGCGCAATCGCTTGACTGACACCGTCTACTTCAAACAATACGCGTCCCGGCAGCACTTCCGCCTCGTACCCCTGCGGATCGCCCTTGCCCTTACCCATACCGACCTCGGCAGCTTTTTGCGTCCACGGTCGGTCAGGGAAAATGCGGATCCACACACGACCATTTTTTCCAAGCGCGCGCGTGATCGTGCGGCGTGCAGCCTCGATCTGATTGGAGCGAATGCGTGCGGGACCCATCGCTTTGAGTCCAAATGCTCCAAAAGCAACCGTGGTGCCCCGAGTGGCAGGATGGCGATATTGCAACGCATTGCGCGTCTTGTGCCATTTTCTGAATTTTACTTTTTTCGGAAGCAGCATGGTAGCCAATTATGAAAAGACATCGCCTTTATAAATCCACACTTTGACGCCGATCAGTCCCGTGTACGGCATATATGCTTCCGCACGTGCGAAGTCTACATCGGCACGCAAGGTTTGTAGAGGGATACGGCCTCTTTTGATCTCTTCACGGCGACTCATCTCCGCCCCGCCCAACCGACCGGCAAGAGCGATACGCACACCTTGCACATCACGATTGGCAATCACTTTCTCGATCGTCTGCTTGAGTACGCGACGAAATGGCATGCGCTTTTCAAGGCTTTCGACAACCATCTCAGCAACGATCGCGGCGCTTGATTCGGGAGAGCGGATTTCTTCGACATCGATCTTTATTTCAGGTTTTTCCGAAAGATTGAGGCCGTGCAAGATATGCAAGACATCTCTCTTGAGCTTGGCCGCGCCCTCGCCACTGCGGCCGATGATGAGACCCGGGCGCGAGGTCTTGATGATGACGCGCAATACCGTGTCATTGCGTTCTATCTCGACCGAACCGACATACATGCCTTTGAGGCGCTTTTTGAGGTAATCACGCAATACCGTATCGGTACGAACGTATTCTCGATATTTTTTCTGGTCGCGAAC
>CAZWIY010000010.1:8991-14853 GCA_964634575.1 uncultured Candidatus Saccharibacteria bacterium
AGACTTCCTTTGACCATACCAGCTTTTTCTGTGAGACGTTTTTTGAGATAATCGCGAAGGACCGTGTCGGTGCGGATGTATTCTTTGTATTTTTTCTCGTCACGAACAAACCAACGTGACTTCCAGTCGCGCAAGGTACCGAGACGATGAGCATAAGGATGGACGATGTGTGTCATATTATTTTTTTGCGAGCGTCAAGCGGATATGGCTTGCATCGCGATGAAATTCATTGGCGCGACCGAATGCTTTGGGCATGTAGCGAACAATCCGCATACCTTTGTCTACCGTAATGTGTGAAATATAAAAATCAACAGGCTGTGCATTTTGATCTTTTTGGAGAATGTTTGCAAATGCTGACTCCACAAGTTTTTTTAACTGGACAGCCGCTTTGTTGGGAGCAAACGAAAGCACCGTGAGCGCGTCGGCAACGCTTTTGCCACGCAACGCATCGGCGACGAGGCGTACTTTGCGAGGTGACTGGCGGTAATTTTTAAGCGATGCTTTCATGATTATTTCTTACCTGCCGCAGGAGCCGCTTTTGCGGCTTTTGCTGCTGCGATTTCAGCATCTTTTTTCTTTTGTTCAAGCTCTTTTTGGATCTTACCGCCATGGCGTAAGAATTTCTTGGTCGGGGAGAATTCGCCAAGACGATGACCGACCATTTCTTCACTGACCAGCACTGCCGTATGCGTTTTGCCGTTGTGTACTCCAAACGTAAAACCAACCATTTCTGGGGCAATTTGGCTGTCACGCGCCCATGTCTTTATAACCCCTGCATCCATGGGTTTCTTGCCGTCTATTTTCTTCAAAAGTTTTGGGTCAACGTAAGGACCTTTGTAGAGTGATCGTGCCATATCCTAAACAAAACGGCCAAAGGCCGAATGTGCATACATACTATACAAGTATGGGTTTACTGTCAAATATCTTAATTATAGCGGTCTGAAAAGAAGCGTGGCATAACACAAAAACACCTGCAGGAGGTGTTTTTGTGTGTGACATTATCTCCTCTTTCCGACTTTGCGGCGGGAAACAATGAGATGATTCGAGTATTTCTTCGGCGTGCGGGACTTTTGACCCTTGCCGGTCGGTTTGCCCCACAAGGAGATCGCGCGACGACGACCACGAGGCTGTACGCCTTCACCGCCACCGTGCGGATGGTCAACGGGGTTCATCGCGGTACCGCGAACAGTCGGGCGGATACCCATATGGCGTGCGCGACCGGCCTTACCGATGTGCACGAGACGGTATTCTTCGTTACCCACAACACCCACACTCGCCCATGCGGTTGAAAGGATCTTGCGGATCTCGGTCGAAGGCATTTTGAGGTGCGTGTAGCCACCATCTTGTGCCACGACTTCGGCATTGCTGCCTGCTGAACGCACCAGCTTGGCACCGCTTCCCGGCTTTACCTCGATATTGTAAACCATGGTACCCACCGGGATATTGCCCAACAAAAGTCGGTTGCCGCGTGCAACGGGAGCTTTCTGCGCAGTGATGATCGTATCGCCAACTTTGGTGTCTTTCCCCGCGATAACATAGCGCCGTTCGCCATCGCGATAACAGACCAGAGCGATGAGTGATGAGCGATTGGGATCGTATTCGATGGTTTCAACACGCGCAGGGATGTCATATTTATCGTATGAAAAATCGATCATGCGATACTGACGTTTGTTGCCACCCCCTTTATGACGCGTCGTGATGCGGCCTGCGGCGTTGCGGCCCATGCGACGCTTGCGACCTTTGGTCAAAGGCTTGTGCGGAGCATCGCCGGAAAGCAGCGTTCGATATGAAAGCGAGGTCATGTGGCGACGCGATGGTGTTGTGGGACGATTTTTTTTCATAGTATTACATTATGTCGATACGTTCTCCCTTTTTGAGATACACATACGCCTTTTTAAGGCCAGCGGCTTGTCCACGGCGATTGCGAGTACGGGAAATGAGCTGACGCGGCGCAAGACGGACGATACGTATCTTGAGGGGAGTGACGTTGTAATGCTCATGCACCGCTGTCGCAACATCTTTTTTTGTTGCACGCATTGCAACATCGAAAACATAGACTCCTTGCCCGGTAACGAGTGCGGCTTTTTCGGTGATACGCGGCCGATGCACGATAAGCTCGTACGCACCTTCGGCATTACCCTTACGCTCAGGCGTTTGCTTTTTTGCCGTCTTTTCTTTCTGTTCTTTTTTGCGAGTTGTGATAGCCATGGTGGTATTTATTTGTCAGTTGTATTACTCTTCTCGGTCTTTTTCGCCAGAGCGGTCACTGCGGTTTCCGGATCAGAAACGATGAGATATTTGTATTTGAGGATATCCGCCACATTGAGATTGCGCGCTTCATCGACTTCAACATTGCCGAAATTGCTGAAGCTCTTTTTTACGGTAACAGTCGGAATACCGAGCGCGATAAATGCTGCGTTCTTGCGCTTGCGGGCAAGCGACTCGAAACCCTTGACGGACGCAAAGCTGGACAGCATGGTCTTTGCATCTTTTGTTTTGGGCGTTTCGAACTGAATCGCATCGATAAACAAGAGCTCACCATCTTTAAACTTGCGCGAAAGGACGCTGTAGAGGGCTGCGACACGCATACGCTTGTTGATCTTTTGCGTATATACTTTTTCAGAACGAGGGCCGTGTGCTACGCCTCCCTTGCGCCATATGGGAGAACGGCGTGAACCGTGGCGAGCCTGGCCGGTACCTTTTTGTTTCCAAGGTTTTTTGCCGGTACCCGAGACTTCACTACGGTCTTTGGTATGCGCGGTCGACAGACGCACGTTGGCATGTATCGCCGTGACCACCTGATGTACCAGATCGGCATTCCACGCAGCACCGAAAACCGCTTCGGGAAGCGTGATATCCCGTACTGCCTTACCTTCCGTGTTGTACACTTTTGTTTGCATACGTTTATTCTTTGCCTCGTACTTCGATAAGCGCTCCGCGACGGCCGGGGACTGCTCCTTCAAGTATTAATTCACCTTTTTCAGCATCGACGGAAAGTACTTTGAGATTCTTTACCGTCACACGTGCGACACCCATATGTCCAGGCATACGATGCCCTTTTGAGACACGTCCTCCGGCACGGCCGCCGCCGCCGATCGAACCGATTTCGCGTTCGCTGTGCGCTTGACCATGCGTACGCGGGCCGCCGTGGAAACCGTGCCGCTTCACGCCGCCCTGGAAGCCCTTTCCTTTTGAAATACCGCTCACCGTCACGATATCGCCCGCTTGAAACGCGCGATCGACCGGCACTGCGTCACCCACCGCAAGTTCAACAGACGTAGTATCCTCTAAACGATATTCGCGGAAATGGCGGAAAAGACCTTTGGGCTGCTGGGCGCGATGTACGCGTTTTTCCTTTTTTGTACCAAAACCAAATTGTATTGCGCTATAGCCGTCTTTTTCCTTTGTCTTGACCTGCGTTACTGAGATCGGATCGGCCAAAAGCACCGTTGCAGGGTGCACGGAACCGGTCTCGTCAAAGACCTGAGTCATGTATGCTTTTGTCGCAAGAATGAATTTCATAAAAAAACGCCTACACCGGACCCATGCCGGTGAGGCATCGTGTCCAGAGGTCTTCCGCCAAAGGCGGAGTACATGGCAGCCACCAAAACGTGGCAATATGAACTCCCCCAGTATACACATGTAGAAAATAAATGCAAATGCCCGCTTTTGAGGGCGAGCATTTGTTTGCTGATATTGTTTTTAATACATTCCCATGTCGTCCATGCCCATGCCACCTCCCCCAGGCATTGCAGGTTTCTTTTCTTCCGGCTCTTCGGCGATCGCCACTTCAGTGGTGAGAAGGATGGCTGCGGCGCTTGCCGCATTTTGCACGCCGGAACGCGTCACTTTGACCGGGTCGATAATGCCTTTTTGAAGCATATCGACATATTCACCAGTTGTAGCATCGAAGCCTTCGCTGCCCTTACTTGATGCGACGCGTTCCACGACGACGGCCGCACTGTCATCGTGTCCCGCATTGTAGGCAATCTGAAACAATGGCGCACGCAGCGATGACAGCAAGATAGCGTAGCCGGTTTCAAACTCCGCATCGCGACGTTCGGTCGCTTTCGCCTCCTTTGCACGACGTGCTTCAAGGATGGCACTCACTTTTGCGAGTGCCGCGCCGCCGCCCGGGACGATACCTTCTTCGATCGCAGCCTTGGTCGCATTGACCGCATCTTCGATCTTGAGCTTGAGGTATTTCATTTCGGTCTCGGTAGCAGCGCCGACGCGGATGACCGCAACGCCGCCCGAAAGCTTGGCGATGCGCTCTTCGAGCTTTTCACGATCAAACTTCGAGTCAGTATTTTCAAGCTGTTTCTTGAGCTGCGCCGTACGCTCTTCGATATCGCTCTTTTTCCCTTTCCCACCTACAATGACGGTCTTGTCCTTGGTTGCAACGATACGTGCCGCCTTGCCCAGCATCGATATATCGGCATTTTCGAGCTTGATCCCGATTTCTTCGGAGACGACCTGCCCGCCGACGGTCACCGCGATATCCCTGAGCATATCTTTCTTGCGGTCGCCATAGCCGGGCGCTTTGACCGCCAAGATGCTGAATGCCCCGCGTAATTTATTGACGATAAACGTCGAAAGCGCCTCGCCGTCGACATCGTCGGCAATGATCGCAAGCTCCTTTTTACCCGACTGCGCCAACTTTTCAAGCAGGGGCAGTATATCCTTGATGGTCGAGATTTTCTTGTCAGTGATCAGAATGGAGACATCGCGATATTCCGCTTCCATACGCTCCGCATTGGTGATGAGGTACGGTGATACATAACCTTTGTCGAACTCCAGACCTTCGACGATTTCGCTGTCAATGCCGAATGACTGCGATTCTTCGACGGTCACCACGCCATCTTTGCCCACTTTCGAAATAGTATCGGCGATGATCGTGCCGAGCTCTTCGGACTCTGCGGAAATCGTTGCGACATCGCGGATCTCGTCCTTGCCTTTCACGGTCTTTGCCATCTTGTGCAATTCTTCGACGACATCCTTGGCCGCTTCCTCAATACCCCGACGCACCATCATGGCATTGGCGCCCATCGCGGTACGGCGATACCCTTCGCTGATGATCGCTTGGGTCAACACCACGGCTGTAGTGGTGCCGTCACCCGCGCTCTCGTTGGTTTTGGTCGCGACTTCCTTGACGATCTCCGCGCCCATATTTTCAAATTTATCCTTGAGCGTGATCTCTTTTGCAATGGAAACGCCGTCATTGGTGATCGTGGGGCCGCCGTAGCTTTTATCGAGCGCGACGTTGCGGCCACGTGGGCCGATCGTTACCTTCACCGCACCGGCGACTTTGTCCACGCCGCGTTTAAGCGATTTACGTACTTCTTCGTCGAAAATGATTTGTTTTGCCATAGATATTTGTTGCGGAGATTACTTGATAATCGCTGAAATGTTGCTCTCGCTGACGAGGAAGTATTCTTCATCATCGAATGCTATCTTGTCTCCCCACTGAAAGATCACGACGTCGCCCTCTTTCACATCGAGTGGGATTCTTTTCTCGCCATCCTCATCGAAACGGCCGGGACCCACGGCAACAACCGTACCGCGATCGGTTTTTTCCTTGCCGACCGTATCGGGAATGATAATACCCGAAGGCGACATTGCTTCATCTTCCGAGAGCGGCTTCACGAGCACTTTGTCATGCAACGGAACTAATTTCACTTTTTTTGCGGACTCTTTTTTCATAGCTACGATATAGGTTACTGATAAAAGACTCACCTATCATCAAAAGTGTGGTCATTATAGAGTCGCTCCACGGACGGGTCAAGTATGCTCATTGGCTATTGAGCACAAACCGATAGGGTTTTTGTGCCCATTCGCCGGCATAGGCGACGCCAATACGCG
>CAZWIY010000011.1:0-675 GCA_964634575.1 uncultured Candidatus Saccharibacteria bacterium
AAAGAACTACTCAGGCTTTCATCTTGCCTGAATGCTGTTCACGAGAGTTCATGCGCCGCCTTCAAGCAAAATAAATCCACCTGAGGAAGGTGGTTGCTTGTCGGTCCGGAGAATAAAAAGATTGACTAAAAGCGTCCCCCTTCCGAGGTGGTCTGCTGCTGCCACATGCACATCTGATTGCGGTTGCGCTCCATACAGGTACGATAGCGCATTCCGTCGCCGTGCGCAAGTGCGGTGGGGAAAACTATGTCTCAGAAAAAGATTTGTTGTACACTATATGCATGTCGCTTTCATCTGCTGAAAAAGAAGAACTGAAAAAAAATATACAAGGCGAGGTGACGGATGATCGCGCGATGCTCGATGCCGCAAGTCGCGATGCGAGTATCTTTCGCGTCGAACCCGAACTCGTAGTGTCGCCGAAAGACGTCCAGGATCTCAAAACAATCGTGCATTTTGCGGTGCAAAAAAACAAAACCGGCGAGCATACGGCGCTCACCGCGCGTGCGGCAGGGACCGACATGAGCGGCGGCCCTTTGACCGAGCATATCGTTGTCGATTTCCTCAAACACTTCAACCACATAAAAGAGATCAAGGACGGTATCGGCACCGCAGAGCCCGGCGTGTACTATAGCGACTTTGAAAAAGAAACAATCCAACACGATCTCATTTTTCCCA
>CAZWIY010000011.1:685-12704 GCA_964634575.1 uncultured Candidatus Saccharibacteria bacterium
GCCTCGCGCGAGTTGTGTACGGTGGGCGGTATCGTGGCCAACAATTCCGGCGGTGAGAAGACTTTGACCTATGGCAAAACATCGCGGTACGTCGAGCGTGTGCGCATGATGCTCGACGACGGCAATGAGTATGATTTTCACCCGCTCACGCAGGGCGAGCTTGAAGATAAAAAGTCGCACGATACGCGCGAAGGCGAGATCTATCGCGCGATGCACAAACTCATCGAAGAAAACTATGACCGCATCAAGGCGGCGCGACCCAATGTTTCAAAAAATTCCGCAGGGTATGCGCTCTGGGATGTCTATGATCGCGATCGTGGCGTATTTGATCTTACGCAAGTCATTACCGGTTCACAGGGGACGCTCGGCCTTTTGACCGAAGTGTCGCTGCGGCTCGTGCATCCGAAAAAACACGCGCGTATGCTCGTGTTGCTTTTGAAAGAAAAAGATATGCCGCAGTTGGGCGAGCTTATCAATCGCGTGCTATCATTTGAACCCGAGTCATTCGAGTCGTACGATGACCACACGTTTAAGATCGCAATGAAAGCGTTTCCCATGATCGCCAAGCGGCTCAAAGGCAACATGATCGGCCTTGGTCTCAAGTTCTTGCCGGAGTTTTGGGCGACACTCACCGGTGGCGTGCCCAAGCTCGTGTTGCTTGCGGAGTTCGCCGCCGACTCGGTCGAAGAGGCGCTCGCAAAGGCGTACAATGCGCAACAAGGCCTTGCGTCGTTTGGTATTTCGACGCGCGTGATCCCAACGGCAGAAGAAGCCGAGAAATATTGGGTCGTGCGTCGCGAAAGTTTCAACGTCCTGCGCCAGCGTGTCAAAGGCATGCGCACCGTGCCGTTCATCGACGACACGATCGTCAAACCCGAAGACTTGCCGCAATTTCTCCCGCGTCTCTATGCGATCCTCGATGCGTATCCGCAACTGACCTACACGATCGCAGGGCACATGGGGGACGCCAATTTCCATATCATTCCGCTTGTCGATATGCACGAGGCGCACGCAAAAGAAATGATCTTTGAAGTGCTGCAAAAAGTCGATGCGCTCGTGCGCGAATTTCATGGTTCGTATACCGCAGAGCACAACGACGGCCTCTTGCGCACGCCGTATCTGCAGGAACTATTCGGTCCTGAAATATGTGCGCTGTTTGAACAGACCGAACGCATCTTTGACCCGCTTGGTATTTTCAATCCTGGCAAAAAAACCGGCACTGACGAAGCATATATACAAGCGCACGTGGACGTTGCGTAAAATATGTCGTTGTGTATAGTTATAAGCATGTTTAGCAAAACATCGCAATCTCGTGCCGGCATCATGCTCGTCATCGCAGGAGCGATGCTTTTTTTGATAGGCTCACTGAGCATGTTGCAGGCACAGCAGCACGATACGATGTCGCTGCCTGGCTGCGCACTGATGCTGCATGCACAAGGGCACGATGCGCACTTGTGCGGGATGGATGCACTCATGCATTTTACCAATCTGCACAGCATGTTTTCCGTTACCGCTCCGCTTGCAAGTACGTTCATGATACTGTCGCTCATTGCCGGTATATTTGCAGCCGGTATATGGTTTTTTGTAAAGCATATTTTTATTGCCCTTGAAACAAGCGCGTACATACTTTTGCGGTTGCTTGCTCCTCAGAAAAATCTCCGTCTGCAGGAAGCGTTTTCACGGGGTATTCTTCATGCGCGAGTATACGAGAAGTAGGCCGTGTGCGCTTGCGCATTTATTGAGTCTACTTTCTCATCTATGTCACAACAAAAACTTACGCTTCCCATAACGGGAATGCATTGCAAATCCTGCGAGATCTTGCTTGAGGAAAAAATAAGCAAAGTCGCCGGCGTAAAAAAAGTATCGGTACACCACAAGAAAAGCAGTGCCGATGTGTATTATGAAACCCAGAAGCCCGATGCTGCCGCGCTTGCGCAGGCAGTACGCGATGCAGGATATGATGTCGGTATTGCGACGAAGGGGCCGTTCTTCTCGCAAAACACAAATGACTATGTCGAGCTTTTGTTTGCAGGTGCTGCGCTTGCTGCGATATATCTTATGCTCGCGGGTACGGGCGTACTCGATACCAATATCGAATTCGGCTCATCGCCGTCGATGTCGGTCGTCATACTTATCGGTCTTGTTGCCGGCATCTCGACATGTATGGCGCTCGTCGGGGGACTCGTGCTCGGTATCAGTGCGCGGCATGCAGAGCTTCATCCAGAGGCGACGCTCGCGCAAAAATTCCGTCCGCATCTTTTCTTCAATCTCGGTCGCATCGTCTCGTATGCGGTACTCGGCGGTGTCATTGGTTTTGCTGGGTCATTCCTGCAACTTTCGAGCAACATTACCGGACTCTTTGTCGCCGCAGCGGGCGTGCTGATGTTCTTCATTGGCGTTCGACTTATCGAAGTGATTCCGGGGTTGAACCGTGTGTCATTGCTTCTTCCAAAATCCATCAGTACGCGGCTCTTGCGCAATCACGAGACAAAAGAGTACAGCCACACGGGTGCTGCGCTCACGGGTGCCGTGACGTTTTTTCTGCCATGCGGCTTTACACAGGCGATGCAGATCTATGCGATCTCGACAGGTTCTTTTACGCAAGGCGCGCTCATCATGTCCTTGTTTGCACTCGGTACTATGCCCGGACTTTTGGGTATCGGCGGACTGACGTCATTGGTGAAAGGGGTATTTGCTCGCTACTTCTTCAAGTTTGTCGGCATTGTCGTTATCGCGCTCGGTATTTTTAACTTGCAAAGCGGCCTGACACTTGCGGGCATTGCGCTGCCGCAATGGGGAAGCGGCAAATCGGGGGTAGTATCTGAAAAAAACGCTCCTGCTGAAAGAGAAATAGTTGATGGCAAACAGATCGTACGTATGGATCAGGTCGCTGGTGGCTACAAACCGAATGTACTGACCGTGAAAAAAGGCATACCCGTAAAATGGGTCATTACTTCCAAGAACCAATACACCTGTGCGGCGTTCATCAACATGCCCAGCATGAATATTCAACAGCCACTGACGGCGGGAGAAAACGTGATTGAGTTTACTCCAACAAAAACTGGCACGCTCAAATTCACCTGTTCGATGGGGATGTATTCGGGAGTGTTTAACGTTGTGGACTAAAACAAAAATATATGACTACCCAAACATACAATATCAAAGGCATGCATTGCGCTTCGTGCGCGGCCATCATTACGAAAAAGGTCGGCAAACTCGATGGAGTAGAAGACGTCAATGTTAATGTTGCGACAGAGCAGGCGCGGGTGAAATTTGCGAGAGAACCGCTTGGGCTCGATACCCTCAATCAAGCTATCTCACCATTAGGGTATGAATTTATATCAGGTACGACAGACGTATCGCATGCGCATGATCATGCAGAGCATCTGGGACTGACAGAATCGAAAGAGCGGAAGCTGCACGAACTTGAACACCAGAAAACGAAAGTCGAGTTTGTGCTACCGTTTGCAGTGCTGACGTTTGCGCTCATGATGTGGGATATCGCGGCGCGGCTCTTCGACCTGCCGATGCTTCCGATTTCGCAAGAGTATGTCAACATGTTTCTGTTCATTATTTCCACGATCGTACTTTTTTTGATCGGGCAGCCGTTTCTTCAGGGCGTAACGCGCTTTGTGCGGCATGGCGTTGCCAACATGGATACCTTGATCGGTATGGGTACGCTCACGGCATATCTCTACAGCGCGATCGTCGTGTTATTTCCTTTAGTGCGCACGCTACTCTCGCTTCCCGAATACGTCTACTTCGATGTGACGATCGTGGTGATCGGTTTTGTTACGCTTGGCAAATACCTCGAAGCCCGTTCCAAACTCAAGACGGGTGAGGCCATCGAAAAGCTGATGAATCTTCAGGCAAAGACTGCGCTTGTGATTCGCGATGGAAAAGAAGTTGAATTGCCGATAGAGCAAGTGGTACTCGGCGATATCGTCATCGTAAAACCCGGCGGCAAGATCCCCGTTGATGGTGAGATCGTTGAAGGAGCTTCTTCGATTGACGAATCAATGATCAATGGCGAGCCCATTCCTGTTGATAAAAAAATAGGCGACCTCGTGATTGGTTCCACCATCAATAAGCAGGGAAGTTTTCGTTTCAAGGCGACGAAAGTCGGAAGCGAGACGATGCTTGCACAGATCATCAAAATGGTCGAGCGTGCACAGGGAAGCAAGGCGCCGATACAAGCAATGGCTGATCGCATCTCGGGCATCTTTGTGCCGGCCGTGCTTGGTATTGCTGTGCTTACTCTCGTGACATGGCTCTTGATTGGCACAAGTTACCTTGGATTTTCTGCGGCGTTTTCGTTCGGCCTTCTTTCGTTCGTCGGTATTCTCGTGATCGCATGTCCGTGCGCGCTCGGGCTTGCAACGCCGACTGCGATCATCGTGGGCGTGGGCAAGGGTGCACAATATGGCATTCTTATCAAGGATGCAGAAAGTCTGGAAAAACTTTCCAAAGTAAACACCATCGTCTTTGACAAGACGGGTACGATCACCAAAGGTGCGCCGGAAGTGACGAATATCATTTCGCTCGATGCGGCGTATGATGAAACACATATCGTGCAGCTTGCGGCAAGTCTTGAACAGCATTCCGAGCATCCGCTCGCGTCGGCGATTGTATCGAAAGCTGAAAAAAATTCGCTCAAACATGTTGCTGACTTCAAAGCGCTTGAAGGTGTTGGCGTGCAGGGTGTGGTTGACGGGAAAGATATTGCAATCAAGAAGCCTTCTGTATTGAAAAAAGAAATAGCCCAAGTAGCAACGCTTCAAATGCAAGGCAAGACAGTTGTCGCGCTTATAGTCGAGGATAAGCCAGTTGGCGTTATAGCGATCAGCGATACGCTCAAAGACGGCGCACAAGAAATTGTCGCACAATTGAAAAAACAAAAGATCGAAACCGTGATGCTCACGGGCGACAATCACAAAGCTGCAGCATACATAGCGGAGCAAGTTGGCATCGATACCGTGATCGCCGAAGTATTGCCCAATCAAAAAGCGGAAAAGATCATCGAGCTGCAAAAGCAGAGAAAGAAAGTCGCAATGGCAGGCGACGGCATCAACGATGCGCCAGCACTCGTACAAGCCGATGTCGGCATCGCAATGGCGACCGGCACTGACGTGGCGATGGAGTCCGCAGGTATCACGCTCCTGGGTGGCGACATTCACAAGATCCCGCACGTCATCACTCTCGCGCGCGCAACGATGCGAACGGTCAGGCAAAATCTCTTCTGGGCGTTCATCTACAACGTCATCGGTATTCCGGTCGCTGCGGGTATTCTCTATCCGATCTGGGGCATTCTCCTCAACCCGATCTTCGCTGGCCTCGCCATGGCGTTCTCAAGCGTCTCGGTCGTTGGCAATTCGTTGCGATTAAAAACGAAACGTCTCGAATCGTAAGTGCCGTTTCGTACATACGTCTCCTATGATATAGTGCTGAGTAAGTATGCTCAGGCATTTATTAGTTTTTACTTTGTAAAAGTATGTCACGTATTATCCACTATAAATTTGCACTTGTTGGTATCGGTATGGTGTGTGCGTTGAGTTTCGCGTTCTTTATGACCGCACAGGCCGCTTCGTGTACACCGGGTGCATTGGTACGAGTGATGTTTGGCCAGCAAAGCAGCGCTGTTGCAACTATGCAGCAGTGCCTCATTGATGCCGGATTTTCTATACCTGCAGGAGCGACGGGGTATTATGGCCTGCAGACGCGTGCTGCGGTGCAGTCGTTTTATGCATCGGCACTGGCCATAACTGATTGGGACGGCAACTCCATGGGTCCTCAAGGGCGAGCAACGCTTGGTCAGAAAGTTACCAACGGCATCACGCCGCCGTGCTGCAAGCCGGTCGTAACAGACGGGAGCAGTGCCGGTTCTTCCGGTAATGTTGTGACGGCTACCAACACTGCCACCACGACGCCTCCACCACCACCGTTGCCGGGCACGGAAACGAAAACGTTTAACGGTACGCTCGTCTGCTTGCCACATAAAAATACCAGCGGTCCGCAGACCATGGAATGCGCGTACGGTCTGCACGATGATTCCGGCGTGTATTACAGTCTGCGTGATACTGACCCCAACTACGGCAACATCATGACCGCTCCGATGAATACGCCGGTTACGGTGACGGGCACCCTTACGGTACAAGATGATGCAAAGTATCAAAGTATCGGCATCATCGCGGTGACGTCTATCGTGGTGAAAAAATAAAATAGTTCGTACTGATTGAAAAAACATTGGCGGCCTGTACAGGCCGCCGTGTTGTGTCACCAACCGTTTTTTCTTTCTTCCCATGCCAGTTGTGCAGCTCTTACCGCAGTTCTTTCTTTTTCTGAAATATTGGGTGGAACACCTATGAAGTCACCACCAGCATCAACTGCTGGTTGTTCTGGAAGAGCTTCTGGCTGTTTCTGTCTTGCATCCATCACAAAGAACTCCCATTACAACAAACAAAAAACGCCCGTGTCAGGGCTTTTGTGTTTGTTGTGGTTGCAACATGTTACGCACAAAAAAGCCCCGACATCCGGTTGGTAAACCAAAACGAATACGAAACATTCTTGTGCATGTTTTTATACTACCCATAAACACTTCTTGAGTCAAGAGACGAACATGCGTACAATATATGTATATGAAAAAAGTCATCATAGGTCTTGCGATTATACTGATTGTCGGCAGTGCGGGATATATTTTTCTTACTGCCCAGGCGAAAAAAACGGCCATCGCAAAGATCGCAAGTTTTGAAGAATGTGCGAAATATTTTCCCGTGCGGGAAATGTATCCGGAACAATGCGTCACGTCGGACGGCCGCACCTTTACGCGGGATGTCCCGCCTGTGGAAGATATGCCACCTTCGTCATCGGACATTGAAGCGGGTACAAGCACTGCGGCGACGGGGACCGCTGTCACCGATCCGCGCATACGAGTCGAAACACCTAAAGTAAATGCAAAGATCGCGGGACCTCTTGTCGTGAAAGGCGAAGCGCAGGGCACGTGGTACTTTGAAGCGTCATTTCCGGTCAAATTGTTGGATGAGAAAGGACAGGTCGTCGCGCAGACGGCAGCACAAGCTCAGGGCGATTGGATGACCGAAAACTTCGTGCCGTTTGAAGCGACACTCACCTTTACGGCGACATCCGGTAAAGGCATGCTCGTCCTCGAGCGCGACAACCCTTCCGGCCTGCCGCAAAATGACGCACAAGTACGCATCCCCGTTTCGTGGTAATGCGTGCCGTAGTATAATGACACCACCGTGCGTATGTTTGCGCCAATACCCGTACATCATGTGCCGCACCTCATGACGTTTGCCGATGTGCATCCGGTCATCGTGTATGGCGGCATGTTCCTTGCGATGGTGCTTGAAGGCGGTGAAGCGGTCTTGTTTTCGGCCGTTTTCCTCATGCACCGGGGCATCATCGACCCCTTGATCGCATTGCCCTTGTTGTATGTGGGCGTGGTCCTCAGTGATGTACTGTGGTATCTCGTCAGTCCATATTTCTCAACATGGCCGGTGTTGCGGCGTATCGTCAAACTCGCATCGGTGTTTGACCGTATGATACGCAAGCGGCCCTTTCGTGCATTTACCATGTCGAAATTTGCGTACGGCCTGCACCATCCGATGATCGCGCGCTTCGCGCTTTTGAAAGTGCCGAAAAAAACTTTTTTTGCATGCACCGCGCTTTTGTCATTTGCATGGGTCGTTTCCATGACGCTGATCGGATACGGCGTGTTTGCATCGGTCGAATACCTCGATCATTTCGTACGTTTTGCGGAGATAGGCCTGACGCTTGCCATTGTCGGATTTTTTATCATTGAACGCGTGGTCGGCACCTATGTCGAATCGGTGGCGATCGAGAAAAATGATGCTGATACTTCGACCACATAATACACACATAAGTATGAATGCGCTTTCCATACAACACCTCAAAAAAATATATCAAAACGGCACCGAGGCGCTCAAAGGTGTCTCTCTTGAAATACCGAAAGGCGGTTTCTATGCGCTCTTGGGACCCAACGGTGCGGGCAAGACAACCCTCATCAGTATCGTGACGGGGCTCACGACCAAGACCGAGGGTACCGTCGAAGTATTCGGTGAAAATATCGATACGCATCGCGATCGTGCCAAATCGTACATCGGCTTGGTGCCGCAAGAAATGAATTTCAATATTTTTGAAAAGGTGATCAATATCGTCTGCACGCAAGCGGGCTACTATGGCATCTCGCGTGCCGCCGCTCTGCCGCGTGCGGAAGAGCTTTTGAAGAATCTCGGTCTGTGGGACAAGCGCAACGATCAGTCACGCACGCTTTCGGGCGGTATGAAGCGGCGGCTCATGATCGCGCGTGCCTTGGTCCACGACCCGGAGCTTCTGATCCTCGACGAGCCGACGGCCGGAGTCGATGTCGAACTGCGACGGGGCATGTGGGACTTTCTGCGCGACTTTACCGCGCGCGGCAAGACGGTCATCCTCACCACGCACTATCTTGAAGAAGCCGAACAACTTGCCGACCAAGCCGCGATCATCAACAAAGGGACGATCATCGCGCGTGGCACGGTCAAAGAATTGCTTGCATCTGCCGACAGCGAAACGTTCGTTATCGATATCGGCGCGACGGTCGGCGCATCGATACTTAGGCAGCTCGATGCCTATGCACCCACGGTACTGGACAACGATACGCTCGAGATCACCGTATCGAAAAAGCATACGCTCGGTCGCGCGGTGAATGTGTTGGAGCAAGCAAGTATTCCGGTATATTCCATGCGTCCCAAAGGTAATCGTCTCGAAGAGCTTTTTATTTCACTGGTAGAAAATGATCATGCGTAATAAACACATCTATATCGCATATTGGACAATCATGTATGGGGAAGTGCGACGCTTCATGCGCGTTTGGACGCAAACGCTCCTGCCGCCGGTCATCACCGCGGCACTCTATTATATGATATTCGGCACGTTCATCGGTTCGCAGATCGCCTCTATTCACGGTTTTTCTTACATACAGTTCATCGCGCCAGGCCTTGTCATGATGTCTGTCATCACGAGTGCCTATATGGACGTCGTCACTGCGTTTTATATCGCGAAATTTCAAAAAAATATCGAAGAAATCATGGTGGCGCCGGTGCCGTATTGGATCGTCATCGCCGGCTTCGTATCGGCAGGTGTCGTGCGCGGCGTCTTGGTGGGAGGGCTCGTGCTTTCGGTTGCGCTCTTTTTCACGCATATCACCGTGCACAGTATCGGCATCACGGTACTGTTTCTGTTTCTCACCGCGATCCTTTTTTCTTTGGGGGGTCTCATCAACGGCGTGTATGCAAAAGGTTTTGACAGCATGAATATTTTTCCGACTTTCGTGCTGACGCCGCTGACATACTTGGGCGGCGTTTTCTATTCCATCGCGATGTTGCCGCCGCTCTGGCAACACATATCGCTTGCAAACCCTATCTTGTACATGATCAACGGGTTTCGGTACGGTTTCTTAGGCGTCAGCGATGTCAGTGTCATGCTCAGCCTCGCGATCTTGACGGTGTTCATACTGGTTCTGCTTGGCATCACGATCTACTTATTTGAGCAGGGGTATGGCTTGCGCTCGTAACGGGTTTCGTTTAGTCTGAAAATATCGCATATGAATATGCCTACCAACACAACCATTGCCCTTGTCGTCACGCTCGTACTTGCCGCATGGATGTGGGGACTCTCGGGGATCATTACCGGCTTGTTTGCAACCGACACGACCGATGTGCAAGCTTCAAGCACCGACATGCTTGAAGAAGGATACGCACAATAACGTCACGCACCTTAACAAAACGTATGCGATAGACCGCTCAAAGCGGTTTTCTTATAATTGCCGGGTAGTCTAAATTGGCAAGACGGCGGGTTCTGACCCCGACAATGTGGCGTTCGACTCCCACCCCGGCAACAAAAAGTATCAGATTCTGCTATGCGATGTATAGCTTTATAAAGTTGCTGGAAGCTATATAATCACTTTGTGGGACGGGACATGGTACAGACATTAAAGCGAGACCTTACATTCATTCGTGACTTTGCGTATTCGTGGTTTGTTGTGGGAGGATGGGCTTTAGATTTATATTTAGGCCATCAAACCCGCGAGCACCACGATCTTGATGTGGGAATCTTTCGTGTGTCGCAATTGACACTTCAGAGATTGCTTTTACAGCAGGGCTGGGATCTGGAATGGCTTGAAAACGGTCTTGGGCACCCGTGGAAGGAGGGTGAATACTTGGCGTTGCCTGTGCATGAGATTTGGGGTTTTCGATCCAGTCCAAATATAGAAATCGTTCTCAATGAATGCGATGAGACCAATTGGCTATACCGAAGAGATACTCACGTTAGTCTTCCTTTTGAAAAAGCGATTTTTCAATACGACACCATTCCATACCTAGCTCCAGAAGCGGTACTATTATTTAAGTCAAAAAATATAAGGAAAATAGACAATTTAGATTTTGAAAAAGTATTGCCTCATCTCTCACAGGAAAGAAGGAAGTGGCTTAAAAATGCTCTTGTATTACAAGATTCCCAGCATCCTTGGCTCGGCAGTTTGTGTTAATGATTACTCACTATGAAAAAAACATATATCGTCGCTATTTGTGTCGTCATTTTTATTATTGCAGGAGCTGTATTGATCATACTCAAATCATCCTCAGAGATGACAGCAAAAAATCAGGTAACAGAATGGAAAACATATACAAGTAATGAAGGTGGGTATTCTGTTTCGTATCCAGCCCAGTTCTCCATTCTATCTGAAAATGCAACATCAGTAACGTTCTCAGATATACCGGATGACCCCTGGTTTATATCGGTTGGGGCTAGTACCACAACATTTGCAACGGTAGAAGAATGGATCGTAGATCAAGATAAAAAGTATAAGAACACTACCGTTGTAGAAAGACATGTCGTCATCGATGGTAATGATGCGATTGTAACGTATCAAAAAGATGCCACTGAATCATATCCGAATGAGAAAAGAGCAATCTTCATCAAGAACGGTAGGGTCTATGAGATAAGTACGCGTTTCAATGTTGATGAAAAGAAAGTCTGGGACAGTTTTCATGTCAATACGCCCGAGTAAACGAGGAGCTATTAACTACAATTCTGACCCCGACAATGTGGCGTTCGACTCCCACCCCGGCAACAGGTAGTGTATACTTACCCCATGCAAACGGTATTCATCACGGGCATTGATAAAGGCATCGGGCATGCGCTCATGGAGAAATTTTTACATGAAGGATTTTCTGTCGTGGGGACGTATCTCGCCCTGCCACCACAAGGAGAACGGGAACATCTGCAGGTCGTGCCACTCGATCTTGCAAAGACAGAGAGTATTGCGGCATGCGTGCAAACCCTTGCTGCACAAAATAAAAAGATAGCTATCTTGATCAACAATGCAGGCGTGATGCTTGATGAAAGCGAAACGCATGTCGTGGTAGAAAAACTGCGTCATACGCTCGAAGTGAATCTCTTCGGCACGATAGATCTGACCGAACAGTTACTCCCATACATAGCAAGCGGGGGGCATATCGTCAACATCTCATCGACCGCCGGTTCGCTTGAAGATACCGATCACAATGTCAGCCACTTTCCAGGACATTATCCGGCTTACAAGATCTCGAAAGCGGCGCTGAACATGTACACGCGCACGCTTGCCATGCGCCTCAAGTCAGAGAACATCACGGTGTCATCGGTACACCCCGGCTGGGTGCAGACCGATATGGGTGGTCAGGAAGCGGCCATCACGCCCAAAGAAGCGGCAGAAGGCATCTTTGCAACCGCTATTGCTCGGCCTGAAACGGGACAATTTTGGTATAACAACACACACGTGCCGTGGTAGCCACACTACAAAAGCATTGACAAAAACTATTATATAGTATATAGTGCTTGCATATTCAATATCTCGCAGGTTCGACTGGTTTTTTACCGCGTCCTTCCTGGAGTGGTAAAAAATAATTATGTATCATAGAAATGATCGGGGTGCACGCCCCATGAGCCGCAATAGCGGATATAA
>CAZWIY010000011.1:12804-14558 GCA_964634575.1 uncultured Candidatus Saccharibacteria bacterium
CCCAAACATACCTTTGCCGATTTTGCCGTCGATGAACGCTTGAAAGCCAACATCAGCGCACGCGGTTTCGTCACGCCGACTCCCATTCAAGACATGGCCATACCGCATGTCCTTGATGGCAATGATATCGTGGGTATCGCCAATACCGGTACCGGAAAGACGGCAGCGTTCCTGATCCCGCTCATCAATAAGATCCTCAAATCACCAAAAGAAAAGGTGCTCATCGTGGCCCCAACGCGGGAACTTGCGCAGCAGATCAATGAAGAGTTCCGACAGTTTGCGCGCGGACTGGGTATATGGTCGGCGTGTGTCATCGGTGGCGAGTCGATGTATCGACAGGTGAATGATTTGCGTAAAACCCACAGTATCGTGATAGGGACCCCCGGACGCATCAAAGACCTCATCGAGCGCAAAGCGCTTTCGCTTGCGGCGACTGGTACGATCGTGCTCGATGAAGCAGACCGTATGCTCGATATGGGATTCATCAATGACATCAGAAAAATTACGGCGCTTTTGCCTGCGACGCATCATACGCTCTTTTTCTCGGCAACGATGTCGCGCGAGATCGAAGGACTCATTTCGGAATTCTTGCGTTCGCCGGTGACGGTTTCGCTTGCACGCAATGACACGTCAAAAAATGTCGATCAGGATATCGTTCGCATCGAATCGGGTGCGTCAAAGATAGACGTGCTGCACGATCTGTTGATACAGCCCGAGTTCAGCAAAGTACTCGTGTTCGGACGCACCAAATACGGCGTGGAAAAACTTTCAAACGCGCTCGTCAAACGCGGATTCACGGCCGATTCGATCCATGGCGACAAGCGCCTCTCGCAGCGTCAGCGCGCGCTCGAGCATTTCAAGAAAAATCGCGTACAGGTTTTGGTCGCGACCGACGTCGCAGCGCGCGGTATCGATATCGCGGACGTCAGCCATGTCATCAACTTCGATATGCCGTCGACGTATGAAGACTATATTCACCGTATCGGCCGCACCGGCCGCGGCGACAAGAAGGGCAAAGCGCTGACGTTTATCGAATAATCTGCTACAATAGTTACTGTATTTATCAGTCATTCATATTGAAGATGGTATGCAGTATACATTGAAATATGTGTCGGGAGGCGCAGTACTAATGGCAGTACTCGGACTCTCGATGTTTTTTGTCGCTACGACGCATGCGTACGAACTGAGTGTCAATACCGCTCATGCAGCAACCACGACTGCTGCTACCAGCAGCGACAATCAGGAGACGATCTTGGGCGATGTAACCGAACAAGAGTTTGCCGCGTTGCTGGGAAGCGCGACGGCGGTTACCGAAAAAACGCTTGCCACAAGTGCGGTGTCCGGTTCGATCATTGCGATCGGTCCCAATACCAAGGGGCAGCAGGTATTGTTGCTTGAGATGGCAAACGGTTCTACGTCGGTATTTTCACTTGCAACCAAAGCGCTTATCGTGAGCGATAAGGGCGATGCGGCCGCGATAGCCGACCTCGCTCCCGGCCAACATATCGTCATTGCGCCGCAGGATGCATTGCTTTCCTCTGCGACGGTGACAGGCGGAGAAGACGGTACGCTCGTGGTTTCAAAGGCCGATGGTACCGATGTGACGATCGGAACGTCTTCGAAAGCACTCATCGAGCGCGAAGGCGAAGCTGCCGTGACGCTCGATTTCGCTTCAGGCGACGCGGTAGTGCTCGTAGAAAGTGAAGACACAAGCGGTAGCAGTACCGTATTGGCGCTTCTTAAACCGGAAGTCC
>CAZWIY010000012.1:0-12633 GCA_964634575.1 uncultured Candidatus Saccharibacteria bacterium
CGCTGCATGACTCATATATACCTCATGCATGGTGACCCCTACCTTCTTTATAACACAAGACAACAAACATACAACCTGCTACTTACTCCACATTGAGCGCCTCTTTGGTATACCGATTACTTGGTGCCCAAAGCATCCACGAATCAAGGCCGGCGTCGTAGGTCGCCTGGATCTGCGCGCGTACTTCCTTAGGGCCGTAGTTGCCGCCATAGTCGAAGTCTTGGAGCCACGGTCGGATCTTATATTTGCTATAACTTTCTTTACTGTAGCGTCCGGTAAAGACTTGCGTCGCACTCGAACTCGAAGCGGTGCTCGTCGCGGCATGGTAGATCTTTTCACTGTGAAGCGTGGGGACGACGCTCGAAGTCGCGATCGTCCGGCGCACCGCGGCGTCGAGTACGAATTTGATGAGATCGTACGGCACGGTGTTGGGATTATTCCATCCATTGAAACCGTTTGGATAGTGCGACGGATAGATCATGGGTGCTATATAGTCAAAATATGGCAGTGCACGCTCGAGTTGTTGGCCGATGTTGAGATCGTCGGTATTGGTCGTCGTCATGCCAAAGAGATCGGCAGACAAGACAGGGGGCGGCGTGCCTGGCGCATAGGTCGAAGTATCCCGCACATGCTCGGTCAGGTACGCAAAGAAATGCTCAAGCGCTTCCGGTTTGGTCATGCCTTTGCTCCATGTATACGATGCGTCGGACATAGGGCCGTCGGATGGAAAGCGGATGTAGTCGAAGTTGAGCTCATCAAAGCCTATAGCGTGCGATTCGCGTGCAATCGCCACAACATAGTCCCAGTACGGCTTGGCGCTGACATCGATAAAAGCGAGGCCTTTGAAGTCATGCCAGACGCCGCCCGTCGAATGCGATTGCACTGCCGTGTCCGGATGCTGTTTGGCATACAACGGATCCTGAAATACCGTGATGCGCCCGATGACATAAATCCCCTTGTCATGAAGCGTGGCGATAAACGCCTCCATGTCCCGCGCGCCGCAACGGGTCGATTCACCATCTTTAAGGATCGGATTCTTGACGGGAAATGCAATGCCGCCTGAGAAATCTTTTATGTCGATCACGACCGCATTGATCTCGGTTGTATCGATCAGATCGACCAGCTCCTTTCTGAAATTCGGGGTCCCGACGACGCACTGCGTCATATAGATAGCCTTGAGCGGTTTTGGCGTCGCGATATATTTTTTTTGTGGAAGCGGTGGAAAGGGTGCCGTGTTCGATGCAACCGATGCGACAGCAGAGGTAGAGGCGACCTGTTGTGACGCAACATACGTCATATCCGCAAATTGCGGCACGAGAAAATAGACGACCGCGCCGAACAAGACAGTGCACGCGACGATAAGCAGCGCCGTATGCGCACCAAGACTATACGGCTTGTTTGATGCGTCGACTGCGCCTCGGTTTAATGATGGTTGCTTCATAGCCGACAGAAGAATGGTTGGTTGTACGCGTTTCGCTTTCGACATAGGTCGCATCGCCTGCTGTTTTGCTGTTTTTTGACTGCTGCGACAAGCGCTCGCTGACGCGCGTCAGATAATGTCGCAATGATAGTGCGACCAGCATGGTAACGAGTCCGAATACGACCGTGATCACCGTCTTCCACGAAGATGGTACGCCGATAAACGGCACCAGAGCGGTGACAATGCCCAGTACGATGAGTGCGGTATCTTTACGCATACTGCCTAAGTATACCGCAAAGCACCATTCGTCAAAATACACACCTTCACTCAGGAGCGACGAGCACAACGAACTCTCCTTTATTTTTTTCCGGATGCTCCTGCACAAGCGCCAAGAGCTCGGCTGCCGTACCGATCTGAACGTCTTCAAAGAGTTTTGTCAGTTCACGCGCAAACATGACCGTGCGTTCGCCAAGTGCGCGCGACAGTTCTTCGAGCGTCTTGACGATACGATGCGGCGATTCATAGAAAATAACCGCACGCTGCGTTGCCGCAATCTCCGCAAATAACGTCTGTCTCCCTTTTTTGTGGGGCAAAAAACCGAGAAAGAGAAAATCTGAGCCGGAAAATCCGCTGACCGCGTACGCGGCCGTCAGTGCGCTCGGACCGGGAATGGGTACGATGGCGCACGCGCCGCCAAACCGCTCGCGCGCAAGCGCCACCAACCGCGCGCCCGGGTCGGAAACGCCCGGCGTCCCTGCATCGGAAACATACGCGAGCGTTTTATCTTCCGCCAGCATGTCGAGCACGCGCATAAGCTTGGCATCGCCCGACTGCGCATGCAGACTCAGCAGCGGCTTGTCGATGTCATAACGCATCAAAAGTTTTTTAGTGACGCGAGTGTCCTCGCAGACGATCATGTCGACTTCTTTGAGCACGCGCAAAGCCCGAAGCGTGATGTCTTGCAGGTTGCCGATCGGCGTTGCGACGATATATAACGTGCTCATGATGGTTTGGTTTTTATCGCTCGTTTCTTTTTTGTAGTTTGAAAACGGAGATTCACACTCGTATGCACGGAGAAGTCTCCTGTTCTGCCACGCTCAACGATGCGGCCTATGACGCGCTTGTCGACATGATATTCCTGCGCAAGCATGCGTTGCGATACGTCACCCTTTTTCCAACGCATAAAAATCTCTTTGCGCACAACGGGAGTTAGTTTGGTATTTTTGTGCATACAAATGTTCCATTTTTGCATTGTCCCCATTTTTTGGTGACAATGCTGTAGATACAGTAACACTTTTCATTGCATAAAACAAAGGGCCGGAATTGCATCCGGCCACTTCGTTACGCATAATGGTGTTCTCTGATTTTTCGGGCTCTTTTTGGCTTTCCAAAAAAACCGAGCAACGTCGCTTTCATCACAGTGCAGAGGATATCCCGTTCACTTTCTCTGATACGTTGGTTCGTTCCTTTTATCATTTGCCAGGCAATATGCGCTTCCCTTTTTGCTTTATAGAAGTACCATAGAAACGGGAGCAGATGAAAAGGCCCCAGTAACTTTCTGTGATGCGCACAATAATACGTGACCATCGCATAATATGCCGATGCACGCTCACATACTGAGCCAAACATATCACCGCGCACCAATTCCCTCCAGAGAGCCGAGTCTAAAAGATTGCTCAAATTTGGCCTTTCAAGGTTTGTATTCATCTCCATTACTCACCTTGCCTATCACAACTTGATACAAGCTAGCATGTCCACCTATTTCGTCAACATATCGGCGAGCCTAAAGACATCGCCGGCACCCATGGTAAAAATGACTTCCCCATTGTCTCGCCCAGACAGTACATGGGCGGCCGTTTCAAAATCAGGCACAAATGTGGCATGCGTGCCATGTTTCTGTATCGCTTCAACCAGTTTTTCAGATGTCACTTCGGGATCAGGCTTTTCGCGGGCAGCATAAATGGGCAGCAAAAAAACTTCATCGGCTTTTGCAAGCTCGTCTGCAAACTCAGCAAAAAAACTTTTAGTGCGTGAGTAGAGGTGCGGATGAAAAACAATCGTAATCTTTTTGTCAGGGTATTTTTCCCGCGCAGCTTGCAACGTCACTTGTATCGCGCTGGGGTGATGGGCGTAGTCATCTATGACCAGTGCACCGCTCTTTGTGTGACCTTTGATTTCAAATCTACGCCACGTGCCCCTGAAAGCGGCAAGTGATGCATCTATTTTTTCGTCTGCGATGCCGAGTGTCTGTGCTACGACTTTTGCGGCTTGTGCATTTGCAATATTAAAAGTACCCGGCACCAGAAGTTTTGGCACCTGTATACTGGTGTATTCTTTAGTCGGGACAGCAACGCCTTCAAGCGCCCGCGACACAAGTCGGTCGCTTGCATGCGCCGCAATACTTCCTTCTTTTGGCACTTTTGCGATCATCTCTTTGAAAGCATTCACTACATCTGCTTCATCTTTAAAGTAGTCCGTATGATCGAGTTCTATATTGGTGATAACAAAAATATATGGGTTCAAGTGCAAGAAGTGCCGTTTGTACTCGCATCCTTCGATGACCGCGATATCGCTCTCGCCTGCTTTGAAGTTACTCCCATACTCGCCAATGAGACTACCGACGATCACGGTCGGCGAGAGACCCGCATCGGTCAAGATCTTGGCAATCATGGCGGTCGTCGTCGTCTTGCCGTTGGTGCCTGACACCACGATATTTTTATAGTCCTTGGTCGCTTCGCCTAATGCTTCAAAGTACGACTGCTCTTGCACGCCCATCTCTCGCGCACGCACGCGCTCGGGGCTGTCTGTCGGAATCGCATCGCTATAGACAATCAAATCAACATCGGTCGGTATATTAGCCGCATCATGACCGATATGCACCTTAATCCCCTTTTTCTCCAAAAGTTCCGTCACCGGCGACGCACTTCGGTCGGAACCGGAGACGGCATGCCCCCTATGAAGAAAGAGCTGCGCCAATGCCGACATGCCGATCCCTCCGATGCCGATGAAGTAGATGTTTTTCTTTTCTTTATCATTCATAAAGTTCCGATTATCCCTTCAAATTGATCCCCTCGATCGTATTCGTTTTTAAAAAGCCCAAACGATGCAAAGGCTGGCGAGAGCACGATCGCATCGCCCGCTTGTGCGTGGGAGAGTGCTTCATCTATTGCCTCTTTGAGCGATGATACCGTCGTGCTGTTTGAAAGCGTATCGCCATAGTCGCGCAGAAACGCATCGGTGCCGGTGCCCGGCAAAAAAATGATCGCTTTGGTGAGTGCGTTTATTTCTTCCGCAAGCGCGTCCATGTTGAGCTGCTTGTCCGCACCGCCCATGATGAGCACGGTCTTGTAGCCATGCTTGGCGAGCGCATGCAATGACGCAAGGGTCGCTTCGGGTGTCGTCGCGTTGGTGTCGTTGTAGATATGTATGCCGTTATATTCGCGCACTTTTGAAAGCCGTCCCGGCAGCGCTTCAAACTGTTCGAGCGTTTCTTTGATCGCTTCGTCATCCACGCCAAACGCACGCGCCGCTTCGACCGCAAGCCCGGCATTATAGCGATTGTGTTCGCCCATAAGCGCGATGCGCCAGGACTTGGGCACGTTTGTTTCGTCAGCGATCACGACACGTGAGCGAATGTTGTTTTTGTATTTCGCATGCACTGCCTCATATGCCTGACGCCCCAACACAAGCGTATCGCTTTCGTTTTGATGCAAAAAGATCTGCGCTTTGTCGGAAAGGTACGCGTCAGTATCGCCTTTATAGTAATTCACATGATCAGAAAAGAGCGTGGTGAATACTGCGATGTTGGGACTTATCGGGCCTGTCGGTTTTTGTATTTCCTGCAACAGCACGTTTGTTTCCCCAAACCCCTGCAGTTGCCATGAATCGAGCTCAAGCACCGCAACACTTTGTGGCGTAACTTCTTCCAAAAGCGCAAGTGTCGAGACACCTCGTACATTACCGCCCAAAAGCACATGCCGTCCTTCGCGCTTGAGCATAGCGTCGATGAGATGCGTGACCGTCGACTTGCCGCGCGTGCCCGTCACGCCAATGCTCGGCACGCCAGAGAGTTTGACAAACAGCGACGAGCTCATGTCGATCGGGATTTTTTCTTTTCTTGCCTGTGCTATGTAGGGCGAGTCAAGCGGTACGCCCGCGGCTTTGAGAATCATGTCACGATCGCGGAAATCTTCGAGCCTATGCTCGCCAAGCGTGTATTCGATGTTGTCATAAGCTGACAAGAGCGCGAGCGAGTCTTTGAGTTGCTCTTGTGTCTTGAGATCAGTGACCAAAAGCTTGGCACCGTGACGCGCCAAGAACGCTGCGTCGCCCACACCCCGTCCCAAAAGCCCAAGGCCCATGAGGGTGATGCGTTTGCCATGAAAAAATGTTTCGTATATAGGTGTCATAATATCAGCATACCATGTCACAAAGATGCCCGCACAAAGGCGGGCACATGAGTTTGAGAATTAATAAGCGTCACCGTAGTTCATACGATCGTATGAACCGAAGCAGCCCGCAGTCTCATATGGGTAGAGTTGGCTGTTACTCTTCGACATGGCGAGGTTAGGGTCAGTTTGTATATGATACGATGCAGGCACGAGCACTTCATGACTTGCAGTACCGCCCCAATACACCTGCCCGAAAAGGACATGGTTGATCACTTGGTAGAGGTACTGTTGTTGGGCTTCACGCAGCGCACATTGCACCATTTCGATAATGGTTTCTCGATTGATCCTTCCCTCTCTCCTGAGGAGTACTGGTAATTTTTGGGTAAAGATTGGCGGCCCATCATCCACTGTTGGGCCATTGACGAAATTAATGGTGAGGGAAGTTTCCAATTCTCCCCCTCTACTCTTGAGCCATCGATCTACGGCGCGTTCAGCGGCTTTGTAATAGGATACCTTCTTACCGTCAACGATCAATCCGCGATGTACGTTGATGGTTTCAGTTTGATTGAAGATATTGAAAACCTTCTTCTTCCAACCGCAGAATACCACCAGCCGCGGCCGATGAGTATATATGAGTCGGTTATATGCGAGCTTATATTTTACTTGCGTCGTGCATCGAGGAAAGTAAAAACATGGAATATCGTGTTTCTCTGCCCGATATGCCACTGTCCCATTCCGATAATCAGTAACGATGCCGATTACCTTTTCTGCAACTAAGTCACGACGTGATTTGAGAGCCAGATCAACCGCACTCCTTCCTCCGCGATCTCCAGTGAGAGATCCCGATGCAAAGATAAGAATACCCGACCGCAAAGACGCATCCATCACATGCCTCCCATCTTGTCTACGTTTGTTATATCACACTTCCTTTGTGCCGCGGAGAGGACTTGAACCTCCATGGGATTGCTCCCACTACGACCTGAACGTAGCGCGTCTGCCAATTTCGCCACCGCGGCCCCTGCTTCGATACAGCAGTCGCAGAAAGCGTACCACAAAATGCGCAGTATGCCCAGAGTACTATACGTAAGCATGCTTTTTTCATTTCGTCTTAATAAGAAAAGATAGCATAATGATACATATGACATCACAACCATTACGCCATGTTGCGTTTTTAAGTATTTTTGTGTTGATTATTACATTCTGTCTCTCACAGAAGGCCTATGCGGGAGAAATCCATTACGGCACTATCGATGAAGTGAGCGGTACCAATGTACTGCTGCATTATAAAGGTCCTTCGGGCGAACAATTTTTCGTCTGTTCGCTTACGGGAAGCTGCACGGGCACTTCATCGAGCACCCTTGCGCCCGCGCTTTTGGGCCAGAGCGATTACGTAAAAAGTCC
Source organism: uncultured Candidatus Saccharibacteria bacterium (assembly GCA_964634575.1). Classification (GTDB taxonomy): domain Bacteria; phylum Patescibacteriota; class Minisyncoccia; order Phycocordibacterales; family UBA12088; genus CAZDRD01. The sequence continues at coordinate 7,213 of CAZWIY010000012.1, forward strand.
CGACGGCCGTTATGGCCTGCGACAATTCACGCTTGGCACGTTCGCGTATTATATCGTCTTCGACCTCACCAAAAACCCGCCGACGAAAGTTGCCATCGTACCGTTTCTAACGCCTGCTTCGACGATCAAGTTTTCACCAAGCGGCAATCAAATCGTCTTTATCACGCAAAGCGGTCTGGTCGCCCGTTACGACATCATGACCGGCAAACTCAACACCGTCACAATCACGCAAACCGAGCTTCCCTTGCTTTCGATCTCGTATAATGCCGCGTATCTCTCCGCTTATAACTACGTAGGTGCCCTGCATCGCATATGGCGTCTGAGTGACGGTACGATGTACGAGATTCCTTCCACAGTCCCGAGCTATGTCGAATTCTCTGCTGACGAGACGCAAGCGGCATATCTCTCAGGAGTGAGTGGTTTCAAAACGCTTTTTACGGTACCGACCAATGCGCTCACTGCATCCAATGCGCGTCAGATCACCAAACCCAACGCCGTGGTGGAAGATTACCTATTCATTGGAAGTACCTTGTACTTCTTGTCTAACCCCGATCATCCGCTCTCATGGAATCTCTATCAATACAAGGCGCAAGACAACCAGATCAGCCTTGTCGAGAAAGACGTATCGTACGGCGACTACATAAAAAATGTGGGTGGTACGTTGGCGTACATAAAAATAGACGGCAAAAATGCCAACGTCAATGTGTTCGATCCGTCAACCGGTAAAACCGTGACGCTTGCCGGGGTCGAGGCCTCGCCCGCAGCCTCAAATATCTCGCGCGCGGCTGTGTACTATGCGGGTCGTTACGGCGTTCTGCTTACTCCAACCAATACTTCGAAATCGAGACGATCTTCACAAACGAAAGACCTCTTCGTATGGCTGCATGGCGGCCCCCAGCGACAAGTGGCTATTGGGTATCATCCATATCTCTCGTACGCAGTATATGACGAATTACTTGAACGACTCGCAAGCGGTGGCAACTATGTCCTCAAGCTCGACTACACCGGCTCGACCGGCTATGGTTCTGGTTTTGAAAATGCGCTTCATAAAAATATCGGCGTTGCCGATGTAAGCGATGTCGAACAAGCGGTCGCGGCGGTTAAAAAAGATTATAAGATCGGTAACGTGTATCTCATTGGCAATTCGTACGGCGGCTATCTCGCGCTCAAGACGATCACGCACGACCCTTCCGTATTTACCGGCGCGATATCCATAAATGGCGTGACCGATTGGTACGGACTCATATCGCGTATCCCCTCATCCCCATTTAAGGATCTTTTTGACGGCGTCCCCGATCTTCAAAATCTCGATGCGTATATGAAAGCGTCGGTATTTACCGACATTCCCAAACTCACCGACGATCATAAAGTCCTCGTCATCTACGGCGAAAATGACTCGACCGTTCCCACCTGGCAATCCACGCAGTATATCGACTATGCAAAAAGTAAGAATATCAACGCCGATCTTCTTACTCTTCCGGGTGAAGACCATATCCTGCGCAAGCGCGACACGCTTGACACCGTCTGTACGAAAATCTCATCATTCTTCAACCTCAACAACGTCAGCTGTTCGCTGTAACGCCGATCATCGGTGCGAGTGGAAGGGATCGAACCTTCGACCTTCCCCTTATCAGAGGGATGCTCTACCACTGAGCTACACTCGCATATGCCTGCCAATAGTAGCAAAAAATGAAAAGGCTGGCAAAATTGTCTTCTTTGCCATTTCATAAAAGTGTGCTATAATGCCATTCTATGGAACCTGTGCCCGGACAAAATCTCGTCGCCCTCGCCCTCAATATACGTGAGGTGGTCGACCAGCTCTTACCTATTACGGTGGCGCTTGCTCTTTTGTTTTTCATTTGGAACCTGGCGAAATTTATCTTGCGCGCCGGTAAAGGGGAGAGCACTCAGGAAGGTTGGAGTATGATCGGGTGGGGAATCATCGCATTGTTTGTCATGGTGTCTATCTGGGGTATTGTCGGATTCATCGGCCAAACCCTGGGTATCGGTCAAGGCGGAGTTATGGCGGTCCCCGGCCTCTCCTCGCAGTAAACACTTTTCAACATTGCGCGTCTCAAACGCCCCACATACAGCAACGGGAATGCTATGATGGTGGTATGAAATATATATACGTAAGCGTCATAGGGTTCTTTACACCACTCTTTTTGTTTGCTCAAGATTTTAAGCCGGTCAATAAACTGACCAACGGCATCGCCGACATTGTTACCACACTTGTACCGCTTGTTGTTGCACTTGCGCTGTTATTTTTCTTTTGGGGACTTGCGCAATTTATTTACAGCCTCAACCAAGGCGACGCTGCGCTTGCCGCAGGCAAACGCAAGCTGATCTGGGGTGCCATTGTTCTATTTGTGATGGTGTCTATCTGGGGCGTCATCTCCTATATGCAAAAAACATTTGAAATAAAAGGTGGGGGTTCGATGGATGTTCCCAGCGTCAACATCCCACACCAAGACGCGGAGGGTCTGAACTTATAAAACGAAACACCGTGACTGCTCTTTTGTTTTGCATGTCACGGTGTAAGTTTCTTTAATCACAGTATAGCTCGCATAACCGAAATAAGCACCGCGAGAGTGCCGCACGCGACACATAGACAGAGGAAGGCTCCTGCATGCGTGTGCTTAGCGTTTTCTGATGCCATTACTTTACTCCTTTCGCTTTATTTTTTATACCACACACAAAATAGGTTGCAAGTATTCCTTACCGCGCATCGTAGGCGCAGTTGGGTGCCAGCGGAGTGCCACCGCCTGCAACCGGCTGGCCTTCGGTGTTATTGAGCACCATGCGTAATTTTGGATAGACCTTACGCATATCGTTACGGAGTTGGTTGTATACTGCAGTCGTCATAAACTGGTCAGCACGCAGCACAACGCCATCCACATCTCCATTGTCCACGATGTAAATGCCATAATCTTGTATCGCCTGGGCAAGACGACGACCTGGCTCTGAGAGGCCCAGCGAATTTATATCGACACTGGCTGGCAAAGCAAACAATGCGCCGTACGGTATATTACCCTGCCACTGAGGCTCGGAGTAACCGTCACGGGTGCTTGCTGGCCAGACGATATCGCCATTGCCCATTGAGGGATATCTGAGTCCTGTTCTCATGGGAATAGCGCCTTGTAAGACATGTTGTATCTTGTATCCTGGCGTATTGACTTCGAATCCACGTAACAAACCGTGGAATCCCGCTACCCCAGAGGCACTGACCCCCACTCTCGCACCACCTGGACGAGTATGGCCAAGTCCTTCGGCACTCCACTGCCGTCGTATAGAAGCTTTGGGTGCCGTGCCGGGTCGCCATGAATAAAATTCATGTCCTGTTTTGGCGTCCGGGTCATAAAGAATGATCTGAGAATCTTCAGTATCTCCGTTTCGGGCATCAGTCGGCACATGCATAGTAACCGGTATACCTAAAGGACCATGCGGACCTACCCATGTGATGGTGCGTGTAGGGTCACTATCGCTGATCTGGTAAATATTGACGCCATACCCATTGTTGATATTGAAGCCCATGGCATGCCCCTTGAGCCACGAAACGGTGGATGGATCTGAGTCGGATGCATAGCGGGCACCGGTACCAATCGGTCGATGATGGGCGCTATCTTTGTTAAATGGATTTTTAAACAGATCATTTTTGGGCACATCGCACTCCCCTCCGCTTGAATCACTACAGTCAGCAGGGCAACTGGTAGTGGTTTCTCCAGACTCACATATATTGTTACCGCAGACAGGGCCACTACTGCTGGGTACTTTATGTACCGCCTGCAACTGCCACATAGCTGTTGCACACGTGGTATCGCGACAACCGCATTTCCATACCTCACCGATCTTTTGACACGTATAGGCAACATAATATTTTGTCTGGTCTCCGCTTGGAATAGTGATGTTTCCTGATGCACTTCCCGAATACCATAAGCTGGATATGAGGGCAGATGAAGAAGTGAGCGTGTAACTATTCCAATTACTACCGCTCCATACGTAGCCCTGCTTATAAATATAGGTCGTTTCGGGACCGCTCGCTTGCACCGTCACACTCGTATCGCCACACGTCGTTGTTTTGACCATTAACTCATGGGTAGAAGAAAAAAGATTATACGCCGCACCATAACCCGTCGGTACTGCGGTAGAAGAAGTATAGGAGTCGGTACAGGTTGCTGCATATGCAGACGTTCCTATGCCTATAACCCAGGATATCGTAAAGAAAATAATAAGTATCTTTATATAATGCATATCGCTTGATCGTTACAAGATCATTAAAAAAATGTGAAGTTATGGTACATCCTTCAGTATACGGCAGTTTAGATTTGTACGGTATAGGGACTGGGGATAAGCGTGATATGTTTTTTGGTATACTGCTATCATGCAATTGCCTTATATAGTCATATCGGTAGGAGGGTCGCTTATCGTCCCCGACCAGATCGACGTGCATTTTCTACAAAGTTTGAAGGCGTGTATAGAACGACATATACACAATGGTTTCCGATTTGTCATCATCACCGGCGGCGGCAAAACCGCGCGACGCTACCAAGAAGCCGCCAAAGCAGTGGTAACACTCACCAACGACGATCTTGACTGGCTCGGGATCCACTCAACCCGTCTTAACGGACATCTCCTGCGGACTATTTTCTCAGATATTGCACATCCGGTCATCATCGATAACCCAGACAAACTTGAACACGCCGACGCCGCGCCACTCTATATCGCATCCGGTTGGAAACCGGGTCATAGCACCGACTTCGTGGCCGTCGAGATCGCAAAACGTCTCGGCGGAAAAAAGCTCGTCAATCTCTCAAATATTGATTATGTCTACACTGACGACCCGAAAAAAAATGCTGAAGCAAAACCTATTCAAAAAATCTCGTGGGATGATTTCCGAAAACTGCTCCCCGACTCGTGGGACCCCGGACTTTCCAGCCCGTTCGATCCCATTGCGGCAAAAGATGCGCAAGCGGCAGGGATGGAAGTAGCTATCATAAACGGCACGCATCTCGACGAACTCGACCATTTCATCGATGGAATGCCATTTGTCGGGACGCGCATCATTGATTAAAGCACGTCACGTAGCGCATCCTCAGCGGTTTTGAATCGTCGTATCGTTGCTTCGCAGTGCGGGTTAAAACGATATACTTCTTCAAAGAGTTTCGTGTCGTGTTTGACACTCTCAACCGCATCCATAAGAAAGCCGAACGAGACGGTGTCAATCTCGGTGCGCACAAACCCGGCACGCGTCACCACCTGCCCAATATAATGCGTGAGAAAGAGAGTCTCTGCCAGCATACGATCATGCGCATCTGCCTGTATAGACAAAACTTTCAATCCGATACGCTCAAGCATGTTTGTTACTGCAGCCAACTCAGTAGTACCCAGCGTGTGCTCGCTTATAACCAGCCGCAAACCCTT
>CAZWIY010000012.1:12733-14339 GCA_964634575.1 uncultured Candidatus Saccharibacteria bacterium
GACCTGTCTGGTTCATGTTTCCTGTCCCATATTTTCACTTGTACATCGGGGATATGCGTTTTTGAAAGCGTATGCAAAAACTGCCCGAAAATCCCATAGCCCAAGATACCGACCGTCTTGATCATATGTTAGACAATACCCAACGTTTTCAGCGCTTCGTCTATTTGGGCATAGAGTTCCTCACGCGTGCCGCTATTTATGATGGTATGATCAGCCGCCGCGATGACTGCCGCTTTCTGCATGCCATTGGGGTCAGGATCATTCATTTCAAGCTCCTCATGTTGACGAAATTCTTCGAATGATACACGGTCTGTTTCCGAGGCGCGGGCCTGTATGCGCTCGTAACGAACATGCGGCTCTGCGTCAACCGCAAGGAGTTTCCCACCGGCCTTATGTAAAGCACCAACTTCAGCCAACGCTCGCAATGACTCGATCACAATACGATCATTCTTTTGTTCATGAGCACGCCTCAGTGATTCGCGAATAAGATAGTCGTGACCGAAGGTGCCCCTCAACTTGTTGGCAATTTCTCGCATATGCTCGCGATCAATGGGCAGCCCGCGCCGCTCCAACTCGGCTACAAAAAGTGCCCGGGCTGAGTAGTGTACAAAATCTTTCTGGGTAACGAGGTACTCCACCACCGTTCCCTTACCCGCTCCGTCGGTGCCGGTGATGCCGATAAGGATCATAGTTACTTCTTCTTGTTCTTAGTGTTTGCAGGAGCGACGTCCTGATTGAACCAGTTTGCCATCGGGATAAGGAGTGGCGCTGAGCGGCAGATCGACGAGAAGGTGCCGATGACGACACCGACCAGAAGTACGAGCGCGAAATTGCGCGTCACTTCGGAGCCGATGAAAATGAGCGCGAGGAGTACCAAGACCACCGTGAGCGACGTGTTGATGGAACGTCCGATGGTCTCCGTGATGGCCTGCCCCACCGCTTCGGGAAATGGTTGATCGATATGATTTTCCTCATTGAGACGAAGATGCTCACGCACCCGATCGAATACGATGATGACGTCATTGACGCAGTACCCAAGAAGTGCAAGCAATGCTACCACAAACAGCACGTCTACCTGCGCACCGGTGAAGTGGCACAACGCAGCATAGAAGCCCGTCGGAACGATGATGTCGATGATAAGCATCGCGACAACGGCAATACCGTAGCCGCGACTCGGGACCGGACGAGAAACCTTGCGGAACGCCCACGCGATGTAGCCCATGATCGCAAGCATCACGACCAATATGGCGACAAGGGCTTTATTGCCGAGTTCGGAACCAAGTGCCGGTCCGATAGTGGCGAAACGATTTTCAGTCAGTGGAGCGGTATTATGTAACGATAACGCAGAAAGTACGGCCGTATGTTCGTCAGGCGAAAGGCTGTGCGTACGTAAGGTGACGCTATTGGTACCACTATTTCTGATCGAGATTTCACCCAGTGAAAGTTCGGCAATTTCATTTTTCAAGGCACCGAGACCGGGACGGGCGCTCTGGTACGTCACCTCAATAAGCGATCCGCCGGTAAATTCGATAGACAGCGGCAATCCGAAAAACGCGATAGATGCGACCGATGCGGCCAGGATGAGAACGGTAAGCCAAAAGAAAAA
>CAZWIY010000013.1:0-1204 GCA_964634575.1 uncultured Candidatus Saccharibacteria bacterium
CCTTTATGCCGAAAAACTTCGTGAGGTTGGCTTGGCTCTCATACGGACAAGCTGGCACTCAACAAGCCCAACAATGTTCCAAGAAATATCGGGTGGCTACGGGGAGTACGACCGTTTTCTACGCGGCATCACCTTGGCCGCAAAGAGTGGTATTCGTATCGCCTTCAACCTTCTGCTCTTGAAGGGGTACACGGAGGATGTAACACGGCAATTGGAGTTCATAGAGGAGCACCGCAACAGGCTCAAACTCTACACGTTGCTATGGACGCCACAAATTGGCGATGCATACGAACGAATGTACCAGGACTGGCGTCCGATCATCCGCAAATTCGTATTGCCTCGCACTGTGGACATTGCCCGTGTAGAAAAGAGTGTGGGACGGAGACGTCTGCGTTTTCATCTCGCTCGCGGAGGCACGGTCGAGGTCAAAATGGGCGATAAGCTCAATCGCAGTGCAGAACCGTGCGTATTGTGTCCCTACAAAGGTGTGTGTGAAGAGGGCTTTGGCGATTACGTGCGTATTGATCCGCGTCTCCATCTCTACTTCTGCTACATGCGCCGAGATCTCGGCTTTCCAGTGCAGGAGTTCTTTGGAAGGCCTACAGTGCTCAAGGAACGATTGCAAAAGGCAATCGGCCATGTTGATGTCGGGCGTTTGCTCACAAACACGTCACTGCGGCTTACCGTTACGCCGTTCTGTAACTTCAACTGTCGCATGCCAGGTGAAGCGGTGGGGTGGTGCATGGAGGAGCCTGGTGATTTTGCCTATCCAAAAATACGACCAACGCTCTTTGGGAAGTGAACTGATACGACGCCGTACGGAAAACCGTGCGGCGTCTCTTGTTACATACGTTTGATCGGTTTAAGATACTCATTATGAATATCGAATACGAAGCAACATTTCCAAATATACATAAAGCAAACGTACGTGAGCAGCTTTCACACGCAGGAGCCGTGCTTATGAGGCCGGAGTTTTTGCAAAAGCGGGCGGTATTTCACTTACCTATCGGGAACGAAATAAGAGGCGGCTGGCTGCGTGTTCGAGACGAAGGGGACAAGATAACCATGAGCCTTAAGGTGGTGGATGGTGCAACCATCACCGACCAAAAAGAACTGTGTCTTGCGATAGACTCATTTGATGCCGCATGCACACTCTTGGAGAATATCGGCTGCCGCAAGAAGGCATATCAGGAAACAAGGCGAG
>CAZWIY010000013.1:1214-1660 GCA_964634575.1 uncultured Candidatus Saccharibacteria bacterium
TGAATGGCCATTCCTCGAACCATTTGTGGAGATAGAGGGTACAAGCGAAGCGTCAGTAAAAGAAATTGCTGATACGCTTGGTTTTGATTGGTCACAGGCAAAATTTTGTCATGTTGGGACACTCTACGGAGAGAAGTACGGTTTTCCCGAAGAGGTATTCAACAATGAAACGCCGATGCTTTTGTTTGGTATGGAAAATCCGTTTATACATCGCAGTGTAATAGTATCGTAATGAATCTTTTTGAAGAGGTAAAACGGTTGGACTTACCACCTGGAGAGTATGTGGTAATTGGAAGCGGTATCTTGGGTGCGCTTGGCATTCGTGATATTGCCGACGTTGATTTGCTGGTCAGTCCGCGTGTATTTGAACAACTGCGTGAACGGGGATGGGTATATCAAGAAATAGATATAGACATACAGATGATTATATTAAAAATAGTATAAAT
>CAZWIY010000013.1:1670-9784 GCA_964634575.1 uncultured Candidatus Saccharibacteria bacterium
CACACGGCGTTGCGGAGGCGTTTAAAGATTTTTGGTACGTAAATATAAACCCTGATCCTGCGAACATGATCAAAGATGCGCAGATTATAGAAGGAATACCATTCTTATCGTTAGAAAAGTTGATGGAGATAAAGCAGGTGCTCAACCGTCCAAAGGATTGCGCAGATATTGCGCTTATTGAAAAATATCTTAACGAACGGGCAAAAAATTAGTGGTCGGTTTTGATCGCTTTTTACTATTTTTCCACTCAAACGATATCTACAAAATAGCTTTTGTTTACTTGATATTCTTACGATTTAAAAGTTTCTGTGCGTTGTACGTTTGTGTATAAAATACTGCACTAAACCAGCAACTTGTCCAATGCTCCAACCGCCTTAATTTTCCTCACGTTTGCCGTCATTTATGCTTTTGATCCTGCTCCGTACGTTTTCAAAAGCTTTTTCGAGCGCTCGCGTGATCGTTTCTTGTAATACATTAAGTTCGAGAGGATTACTCTTGTTAGAAAAGGAAGCGTCTCTGGTCGGCTTTTGTCCCAATGTGACCGTTTCTCCGGAAGAATTGACAACTTTACGGTCGTCAGAAGGTTCAGTGGACGATTCGGGAACCGTTGCATCTTGTGAGTGTTCTACAAGGTCGGTCAGCGCATCTTTGTTTTTCATGCGTGTATTGTACCTCTTCTAAAATCGCACGGATAGTACGGATTCCTTAGGTGTTTGCGCCAAAAATCCTTTGACTGCTTCATTCCATGCCTGTATTGTTTCAATATCAGACGCGACCCAGTCAAAAAGTTCGAGTGGTGTCGCTGTTGGTGCACAAAAACATATGAATAAAAAATCTACCCCACTTGCGAATCTGCAAGAGCGAATTCATGCGGTCATGGAAGCTTATAAAATCAGTCACCCCGAAGTGATTGTTGATAAAGACTATTTTCTTTTAAAAGTTACCGAGGAGTGGGGAGAGTGTGTGCAGAGTTATCTTATGAAGACAGAGCGTGGTAGGCGAAAAGGGAAAACAGACGCGGAACTTCAAAAAGATTTGCAAGACGAGTTTGCGGATGTGCTTGGCTTCTTGATACTGTTTGCACAGCATGAGGGTATTGATCCAGAACAGGCATTGAATGAAAAATGGTTCAAGTATCTCACATAGTACGATACTACATTTACGCTCAGACCATGCTATACTAGTTTTATGAAAGGATATTTCACCGATATAGAACAAGCCACGCGGGAAAATAGCGATTTTCGCCGCGTTTTATTTACCGATACAAACAGCCAACTCGTGCTCATGAGTATCGTGCCGGGCGAAGAGATCGGCGAAGAAGTGCACAACGGCATCGACCAGTTCATACGCATCGAAGCGGGCACGGGCGTCGTAACGCTCGACGGAGAAGCGATCGACGTCAAAGACGGCAGTGCCGTGGTCATCCCTTCCGGCACCCGCCACAACGTGCAAAATACCGGCAGTGAGGATTTGAAACTGTACACGCTCTATACGCCGCCGGAGCACAAAGATGGCACGGTGCATCACACCAAAGCCGACGCGCTTGCTGACCCGCACGAACACTAAAACGTCCGGTGCGTATATGAATACTATTCCTCAATGCATCGGCATCATCATGGATGGCAACCGTCGTTGGGCGCGTGCGCGTGACCTACCGACGCTTGAAGGACATACACGCGGGTATGGCAAGCTTCAAGAAATAAGCGAGTGGACGCGCGATGCGGGCATACATACCCTCATTGTCTATGCGCTTTCGACGGAAAATTGGAAGCGTACGCCGGAAGAGGTGTCGTATCTCATGGATTTATTTCGTACGATCCTGAAAGAAGAAGTGAAGAAATTGCAAAAAGAGAACGTGCAGGTACGCTTTGTCGGCGATCTCTCACGTTTTTCGGACGACATACAAAAAAGTATAAAAGAAACGCACGATGCAAATGACCCCTCATCGGCATATACACTCGGCATCGCCGCTTCATATGGCGGTCGCGCGGAGATCCTTGCCGCAGTAAACGCGGCGATAGAAAAAGGCGAGCGAAATCTTAGCGAAGCGTCTTTTTCAAGCTTGCTATGGACACATGACCTGCCCGATCCGGACATCATTATCCGCACCGGCGGCGAACATCGGCTCTCCGGTTTTCTCACCTGGCAGTCGGTGTACAGCGAACTCTTTTTTACCGATACGCTCTGGCCGGATTTCTCAAAGGAGGAATTCCGTGCGATACTCGACTCGTATGCAAAACGAGAGCGCAGACATGGGAAATAATACACAGGACATCGTCATTCTTTTTGAAGACGATGATGTGATCGCAATCAACAAGCCTGCGGGACTTGTGGTGCACTACGATGGACGCACTCAGGAACCGAGTGTTGTCGATTGGGTGCGCGCGCACTATCCGGAGATCGAAGGCGTAGGTGAACCATTGCGGCTTACGACGGGTGAAGTGATCGAGCGGCCGGGCATCGTGCATCGTATCGACCGCGATACGTCGGGCGCGCTTCTGATTGCAAAGAACCAAGAAGCATTTCTTTTCTTAAAAAAACAGTTTCAAAAACATGAAATAGAAAAACAGTATCGTGCATTCGTGTATGGATCACTGAAAGAGCTTGCCGGTACGATCGACAAGCCGATAGGTCGCAGCACGGGCGACTTTCGGCGTTGGTCTGCGGGGAAGGGTACGCATCTGCATACGCGTCCTGCAATCACGCGCTACACGGTTTTGCTGCAAAACAAAGAGGCTGCGTATCTCGACCTTGCGCCAAAGACTGGCCGTACGCACCAGATCCGCGTGCATCTGCAGACAATCGGTCATCCGGTGGTCTGCGACAGCCGCTACGCACCAAACAAGCCGCCGATATTGGGCTTCAAACGCCTGGCTCTTCATGCCGCATCGCTTTCGTTCACACTTCCGTCGGGTATTGCGCAAGCGATAGAAGCACCAGAGCCAGAAGATTTTCAAATGGCACGGTATGCGTTGGGCATATAAAAGTGACCGCCTCGGCGTATGGTGCCGGGCGGTCACTGTGTCTCCATGACGCGTCAGTCCACGTTGTTCAAAAGGACAATTTCTTCGGGTCCTACGGTATGCGCGCGACCGGTCCCACCTTTCCATGTCACGCACTGCGGCTCGTAGGCTGTCAATGCAATTCCATAGGTTACGCACGGGTCCTCGTCTGCCAAGGTTCCGTAGCTGAAGTCCAGTAGGAGTGCTAATAAAGCACCCAGACCGAACAACGTTGTTACATAACTTAAGATGTATCTATACATCTTCCCCTCCTTCTTGGGAATATGAATATTATACATATTTTTTAAATCTTGTCAATACATTTTCTGCCCAAATATTAACGTTCTGGTAAGTATACATATTGCGTGCGCTTACATGCCTGTTACACTGTAGATATACTCATTTATTTTTCATCTTGCGCGTGAGCGCAGTAACTATTATGCGAAATATTTTATTGTGTCGTTGTTCGGAAAAGTGGAGTGGCTATGCGCCGCTTATCTTACGTGTAGGTACCGGTATCGTCTTTTTTGTCCATGGCGTAGGCAAACTGATGATGGGCGTCACGGCGGTGAGCGGCTTTCTTGGTTCGCTCGGCTTTCCTCTCCCGAGTGTCTTTGCCGTTATCCTTATCGCGATCGAAGTCGTGGGTGGCCTGGCGCTTATTGCTGGCTTCATGACGCACTGGGCTGCCAAATTTACCGGCCTCGCGATGCTTATCGCGCTTCTGGTCGTATTTGCTCCCAAAGGTCTGGTCTTGGGTGGAGAGGGCGGCTTCGTCTTGCTTTTGATCGCCGCAAGTGTTTCGCTCATGATCACTGGCCCTGGTAAATGTGCCCTCGATAATATCTTGCTGCGTAAAATGCAGCCTGGCTCACGACCGGGCTCGACATCCGGGTTATAAATTGGCCCCATGGCCCCATAGTTGCATCATAAGTGGCCCCGTGGTAAAGTATTGCCACTATGGCAACAGCGACCAATCCAAATACGAAACCTGTGCGGTCACCCGTGCATGTACAAGAGCGTAAAGATCTGGGCGTACGCTCGGGCGACACCGTACGCGTCTGGCAGAAGATCCAGGAAAAGGGCAAGACCCGTCTGCAAGCCTTTGAAGGTCTTGTGCTTTCCGTCAAACATGGTACCGAGCCTGGGGCAACCTTCACCGTACGTCGCGTTGCTTCGGGTGTTGGTGTGGAAAAGATCTTCCCGTTGTACTCACCGCTCATCGACCGAATCGAGATCGTCAAACGCACCAAAGTTCGTCGTGCCAAACTCTATTACATTCGTGAAAAAGCGGCACGCGAGATTCGTCGTCAGATGCGTGGCGCCGCAGCGATGAATCTTTCTACCGAAAGTGATATTGCCCGCAAAGAACGTCTCGTCCGTGAAGAACAGGAGGTAGCTGCAAAGGCAGCCGAAGAACAAGCACGCCTTGAAGCTGAAGCCGCAGCAGTTCAGGAAGAAAAACAGGAAGTGACAGAAACAACAGAAGAAACAACACCTTCTACTGAAGAAACCAAAGAGTAAATCAAACCCCGCGACAAGCGGGGTTTGCAAAACCGCGAAAAATCTTTAGAATAAACGGTGCACTCGATGCGCGGGTGGCGAAATTGGCAGACGCGCTACCTTGAGGTGGTAGTGGGAGCAATCCCTTGGAGGTTCAAGTCCTCTCCCGCGCACAGGTTTTTGTTTTGTGCTACTATGCCCGCAGAAAACCAAGCGGATGCCTGGTTGGTTTTATACCTTCACCGGAGAGCGTAGTATGGAAGCGTATAGGAAAATCATTCTTGCGCTTGATGGAATCGAGCGTTGGGATATTGCGTTGGAGACAGTCAAGCGACTTTGTGACACTCCCGATGGACCGCTTATTGGCGGAGTAAAACTTCACGAACTCGTTCACCACTACGGCTTAGTAATAGTGCGAAACATGCCACTGTCTGTTATGGTGGATATGAAGATTTGGGAAATCCCAAGTAAAGTATTTTCTCATACAAAGAAATTTGCAGGGCTCTGTCGTTTTCTTACTATACATGCTCAAGGAGATGGCGCGGCAGAACGAGTACAAGCGGCGCGCGCTGCGGCTGAAGGAACTGACACGAAAGTAATCGCTGTATTACGTCTCACTTCTGAGGCTGAAGATCAAAATTGCTCTGTGGCGCAAGAACTCTTGCAAGGTGCTCGTATGGCAATGTGCGCAGGTGCGCACGGTACTGTGTGTTCGGGCCATGAATTGCCGTTATTCATGACTTCCGAATTTGATGGATTCTTGCGCATCGTGCCCGGTATTCGTCCAGCGGGAGTGGTTGTGCCTGATGACGATCAAAAACGGTTTGTGACACCGACACAGGCTATCGAGCGGGGAGCACATCATCTTGTTGTCGGTCGTCCAATTATGAGGGCATCTGATCCTGTCGATGCTGCGCGAAAAATCAAAGAAGAAATTGACTTAATACTTGCGTAGTAACACGTACACCCAACCCCGCACCCTCACCGGTGCGGGTATTTGTTTGAAAACCAAATGAGCCTATGTCATACTGGCGCTTATGACACTTGAACACCTAAGCTTAGTGACTCCTGACGATGAAAAAGAGAATGAGGTTGAAAGCTGTCTTTCAGAAGCGTCTTTTCTGGAGCAGCTCAATCGTATATGTGTCGTAGAAGGTGTAGCAGGTCGCGCCGAAGAACAGTCTGACCATGTCGAGTATCGGGATATCGTCCCTGAACGTCTGCAGTATGATCACTGTGTCGTCTTTGTTGGAGGACTCGGTACGACTGCTGTAGACTATACTGAACAACTCCGCATCCTTGCCAAGCAGGGCAGGCGCGTCGTGTATTGCAATCCGTTGCAGGGAGTGACTCCTTCGGAAGAACTTGCCGCGTACGCCAAAGCAAAAGGCTTGCCGCCGCTTATGGCATACAAAGCGAGTGAGGTACTGCGCATAATGGAACATCTGGGCATTGAACATGCTGATGTGATCGGTCACTCGCAAGGTGGTGCGGTGAGCACGTTAGTCGCAGCATTCAAACCAGAGCAGGTAGATCAATTGGTACTCGACACGCCTGCCGGTATTGTTGGAAAAAAATCATACAGTGAATTGGTGCGTCGTGTTGGGGCCGAGTTTCATGCGGAAAGAGAATTTGTTGAGAAAAAAGCGGCGGCAGGCGACCCTACATATGAAAGAGCTTTTCATCGTAATGCAGACGCAGCAAGTACTGATCCAGACTATATACAATGGAGGAGAGAGGTAGAAATCCCCTCCATCGGGGCAACATCGGTCATCCCCCTTTTAGAAGATATACGTAACCGTACACAGCAAGGCAATGCAGCTCCCGAAGTTGTGTTGGTGACTGCTCAGGATGATCAAATATTTCCACCTCAAGAAATAGAAGATGCACTCGGTGATGTGACCAAGTCAAATGCTTTGGTGAGTCGATGGGTTATGTATCCTGATACCACAGTGGGCCACGGTCCGGTACAGCACCATAGAGTCCTGGAGACGAACGGTGCCAACCCTCATCATGCAAGCATTCTTGCGGATATTCTTTCGGAACGTAGCGCACACCGCAATAAGGAAGTTGAGTTCAAAAAAGCCGCGTAGGGCATTTTTGTGCCTGAATCGCTCCGGCTTTCAAAGTATCACAAAATCTGCTACCATTCGTCATGATGGCGACCGTGGTGTAATGGTAACACTGCAGTTTGTGGCACTGCCTATCCGGGTTCAATTCCCGGCGGTCGCCCCAGTTTATTTCTTGAGCGTGCGGATCTCGTCCAAAAGCGTTTCAAGCGTGTGCTCGATCGAGCGGATTTTATTTTCAGATGTATCTTCTTCCTGATCTTCCTGAATATCCTCGACATCCTCCTGAATATCTTCGATATCTTTTGAAATCTCTTCCACGTCCTCCTGAATATCCTCGACATCTTCGTGGATCTCGTCGATGTCTTCGCTCACTTCTTCGATCTGCTGCGCTTGATGGTTGACCGTCATTTGAATGAAAATAGAGAGATAGATCGCCTCGAGCGATACGACCGTTGTCAGCACCAAGAGCATCTTGTCAAAACCAATACCCAGCCACGGTAAGCAAAACATGCCGATGAAAAATAAGGTATGCAACACCAGCGACGGCGTTGAACCGATCAGTTTGGTGATGAAGAGGGCAAACGTCCCCGACGATTTTTTTTGCGATGAATGATCGCGAGCATCTTGCATGTCGTTGAGTTTAGAACATTTTTTGCTGCATGTCTATACCTTCCTATCCTCTCTGGTATTTGCAAGTGCATTTTGTATAATGAAGCTGTCATTTAGTAAATAACCAATTTACCTCAATCGTATGGATGAACCAGTCAACGTTTCCCAATCTGAAAAAACTCAAGAAGGTGGTGCACACCCATATTTGTTGCCGGTCGCCATCATTATTGCAGGGCTTGTGATAGGCGCCGCGGTGATCTTTGCCGATCGTTCCAAAACAGTACCACCGCAGGACACCGCTCAAAATGCTCCGACCGAAGCGCCCGCAACCGGCTCACCGAGCAATGTTCGTCCGGTCGATGCGACCGACCATGTCTCTGGTGTCGTCAGTGCGCCGGTGACACTCATTGAATATTCCGATTTTCAGTGTCCCTATTGCGATCAACTCCACCCGATACTCAAACAAGTCGTGCAGGAGTATAAAGGCAAAGTAAAATGGGTCTATCGCAATTTCCCGCTGACCATGATCCATCAAAATGCCCAGGGAGCCGCGGTTGCAGCGGAATGCGTGGCGGAACTCGGTGGCAATGATGCGTACTGGAAAATGGCCGACATGCTCTTCGCAAACCAAAGCAAGCTCGGCGAAGCACTGTATGTGCAAAATGCGAAAACCCTCAAGATCAACGAAACGCAATTCAAAAACTGCCTCACGTCAGGCAAGTTTGATGCGCGAATCGCTGCCGATACGCAAAACGGTATGGAAGCGGGGGGTAGTGGGACGCCCTATGTGGTGATCCTCGACAAAAACGGCAAAGCGACGGCCTTTAGCGGTGCGCTTCCGTACGAACAAGTAAAGGCGTACGTAGATCAAGCCTTGAAATAAGCAGTCGTTTATCAATTTCATTACTAATTTATTTATCGCTATGAA
>CAZWIY010000013.1:9794-13721 GCA_964634575.1 uncultured Candidatus Saccharibacteria bacterium
TTAGCGGCGCGCTTCCGTATGAGCAGGTAAAGGCGTATGTGGATCAAGCGTTGCAATAAGCAATCCTCGTTATAAATTATTTAATAAAACATATCTGTTATCATTATGAACGATCAAAAAAACACCGAAATGCACCATGTGTGTCATGGCAATGCCATTCGCGGTACGGCTATCGTGGTACTGGTACTGCTTGCCCTGTATCTGTTTGCACAGACATTAGTGACGCTGAAAGAATATAAATATGTGGGCGATGACGTGTCGACGCTCAACACCATCACCGTATCCGGTACAGGCGATGCATTTGCCGTACCCGACACCACGCAGTTTACGTTTAGCGTTATAGAAAAAGCGGATACCGCATCGCAGGCACAGGAGCAGGCGACGGCGAAAATGAACAAAGCCCTTGAGACCGTACGCGCTGCGGGCGTTGAGGAAAAGAATATCAGGACCGTCAGCTATGACGTACACCCCAACTATGAAACGGTCGCCTGTCTTCGTTACCCATGCCCGGCGCCTAAAATCGATGGTTTTGAAGTTGTTCAAACCGAAGAGATCAAAATGAAAGATGCGCAAAAGGCCGGGGAGCTCGTTTCGCAACTTGCGGGCCTTGAAGTGCAGAATATCAGCGGCCTCTCGTTTACGATCGAGGATGAAGATGCTATACGACAGCAGGCACGCGCAAAAGCTATCGAGCAGGCAAAGGGTAAGGCAAAAGAATTGGCCGGTACGCTCGGCGTTTCCTTGGTGCGCATTGTCAGTTTTGCCGAAGACGGTGCCCAACCCGTTCCGTATTATGCAAAAGACAGCATGAGCGTCAGAAGCGAAGCGGCACAAGTTGCTGCTCCGGCCGAATTGCCACAAGGACAAAACACGGTCACGTCTAACGTCTCGATCACGTACGAAATACGGTAATTGCTAATCCGTATGTATTTTGCCAAATAGCCGCAGCAATGCGGCTATTTGCATGCGTATTGACACAAATCTGCCGCCATAGTAGTCTTTAGGTATTGCCCCGCGGGGCGTTTTTTAAACCGCGATATATCATCACATTATGAACCGACTCTTCAATTACTTGCGCGATACGCGCGCCGAACTCAAACATGTTTCATGGCCGACGCAAAAGCAGACCGTCATGTACACGGCGCTCGTCATCACCATTTCCATCGTCACCGCACTCTACCTTGGTTTTTTCGATTTCGCCTTCACGCACGGGTTGGACCGCTTCTTGCTGTCCATTTAACAGCGCACAGGCTTACGGTTACTTGTTAACATTTTATTTCTCGCGTATGTCAAAACAACAACCAGTCGATGAGCGTAATTGGTATGCCATTCATACGTATGCCGGTTATGAAAAAGCGGTCGAGCGTAATTTGCGCCAACGTATCGATTCGTTGGGTATGAGCGATAAGATCTTTGACGTAGTCGTACCGACTGAAAAGAAGATCAAGATCAAAGGCGGCCGTCGCGTTGAGGAGGAGGAAAAGATCTATCCCGGCTATCTTTTGGTCAACATGATCGTCGACGATGACTCGTGGTATGTCGTGCGCAACACACCGCGCGTGACGGGTTTCGTTGGTTCCGGTGTCGTACCAGTGCCCCTGGAAGGGCCGGAGATTGAGTCTTTGTTTAGACGCATGAAGTCCGATACGGTCAAGCACAAGATCGACTTTGCGGTCGATGATCCGGTCATCGTCGTCGACGGTCCGTTTAAAGACCTTGAAGGGAAGATCGGCGAAGTAGATGAAGAGCGCGGCAAGATCAAGGTCTTGGTGCCGATGTTCGGCCGCGAAACGCCGGTCGAACTCGACTTCTTGCAAGTCAGGCGCATTTAACGTATAGTACCCACACCTATGGCAAAAAACGTCGTCAAAAAACTTAAGATTGAAATTCCGGCAGGGCAGGCAACACCTGGCCAGAAGCTCGGCCCTGTGCTCGGTCAAGCCGGCATCAACATCGGCGAGTTCGTGATGAAATACAACGAAGCGACCCGCGATAAGATGGGATCGATCATCCCGGTCGAGATTTCGGTCTATGATGACCGCAGCTACGATTTCGTGCTCAAGACGCCTCCTGCCTCAAACCTTATTCTTAAAGCAATCGGCAAAGACAAAGGCTCCGGCAAAAACCTCGTCTCAAAAGCTGGGGTTATCACCAAGGATCAACTTCGTCAGGTTGCAGAAGCAAAGCTTGCTGACCTCAACACCGACGATGTCGAACAAGCTATGAAGATCGTCGCCGGCTCCGCTCGTTCGATGGGGGTGGAGGTGAAGTAGTCGTTTATTTTACTTGTTCTGAAGATCCCGATCCAGATATAAGCGAGGGAGCATCATCTCCGGCTTCCATGATTTTTTGAGCGATGCTATCGACCCGCCTGTTTGGTACTTGCCGTTTTTTGCATAATCGGATTCGAGGATGGGGCCGGTTTCAAAGAAAATGATCTGCGCGATGCGTCGTCCGGCGACCAGCGGAATGTAGTAGTTTGCGGAGTTGTTGGTGATCTCCATCGTCCACCGGTTGATGTAGCCGACATCGCCCCAGCCGGCACATTTGCATACCTCGATGAAACTGCGGCCCAAGGACGAACGCGCCTTCATCATGGTAGTGATGTGGTCGCGCCCGCCGATGAACTCTTCGGTGTGCGCCAAAATCGTCTCCCCGGGAGCAAGCAAGATAATCTTTTCATCGGGCGTAATGCCGTTGTAGTCGAACTGATATTTGGCAAGTATTTTTTTTGCCGGCTCCGCGCGTTTCGGTTTGGTGCCCCACACGCGCTCCACGTGCTTTTTGTCGTAGATATTGTAGATATTTTCAAAGTGCGGAGGGCGCTGTTCGGGGAAAAACCATTCGCCGAGCGTGACGTCATAACTTGAGGTTGCCAGATTTTCCCGCTTAAACGGTTCGATCATGACACACCCTTCTTTCATCGCTTCCAATATTTTTTTATCAGACAATGCCATAATGCTTTTGATTTATTGGTCTAGTGTAGCATATACAAAAAATCGCCGCTTTGCGTAGCGTTGCAAAGCGGCGTGATGTCATACCCAGCCTAGGAGGTTCGGTATGACAATAGCAGCAATTCCTGCCGAAAGAAAAGCCAGGCCATGCCGCGCATTTTCTTGTGTGTCGGGAGATAACCTTGCTCTGAGACGACGTAAACGCAGCTGTTTTGCAATGGTCATCGGCGTGCTGATTTGGTGAGAATAGTACCGGTATAAGGCCACCTCACCCAAAATGGTCACTGCAGCAACCAGACAGATTAACACCGGCATAACCATTGGTGCTGTGATATGCATCCTGCTCTCCTATGTCGATTCTGCTGCACTATATCACAATTTTTTCAAATGTCATGCATCTTTGGCTACAATATCGTGCTCGCCGCGTTTGACATCGAAGCGGTCGGGATCGGGATCTTGGTGGAATACGAAGCTGTACGGCCCGAGCTTTTCTTGTAGTGTCGCGCCGATCTGTTGTGCGCGATGCCGCAACGTAGGATGTACGAAGCGCGTTGAGCGCAACTCCGCAAGGTACGTAAGTGCGTGAATGTTGCCGGTGAGACGATTGGTGGTATTGAATCCCATCGCGATATAGTACTGTGCGATCTCGGGCGTTGTGTCGAGTTTCTTGATCCTTTCGATCTGCTGTGCGATGAGCGCTTCCGCTTCGGTGCGCAGCGACTCCGGCAACTCGCTCAGGTACCATTCATGGAAGCCGTGCTGTGTCGTGAGAAGTGGCATGCGCTGCATCACCGCACGGTGGCGCTGTATATCGCGGAATGATCCGAAGTCGAGCAGAAATCGGAATTGCATTGTGCCGCACTCGGCGATCTGCTTGGGCAACTCGGTTTTTGCAGGGCGTGTTGCAAGCGTGTCTCGGTATGTTTTCAACCGTTCGTGATCAATGCCGTCACGGGCGCGTTTAAAGGCTGTT
>CAZWIY010000014.1:0-12033 GCA_964634575.1 uncultured Candidatus Saccharibacteria bacterium
CTCTCGGCCGTTCGTGCCGTCAACAATCACCGCATGCCCGCAACGGACGTTGCGTTTGCAGAAACCGCACAGGAGACTCGTGCACCGTATTCCGCCGCGATGACCTACAAAGGTGCGCAGGTCAAACCTCAGGCCCAAGCGCATGTTGCGCCAGTGCAAACTGCGCCACTGCGCGCGTATGTGCCTGCTGAGACAACGCCGCGTCCTGTCACTGCAAAGGAAGTACCGGTAGCCGAATTCGTCACGTTCCTTGAACGTGGTGAACAACAGAAAGCGTTTGAAGCGCTGCGCACACTCACGGCAAAAGGTCTTGGCGAACAATACGTGAAGTCACTCGTACGCGCGCTTGACGATGTATATAAGAATCGCATCGAAGGTGGTCGCACCCCCGAAGCCGATCTTGCTCGTGCGACCGCAACCTGGTCCAATGCTGACTTTGAAGCGGTACTCGGTACGCTCGTCGAGAGCGTCGACTGGAGTTACTCGTCTGCTCGCATCGGTACCAAGATCGCGCTTGCAAAAGCCTTCGAGTATTTTGAAAGTAAGAAAGCGTAATCAGGCATCATCACATCTCTCATTAAAAACAAAACCCACTTCTTTAGTGGGTTTTGTTTTATGATTTGAGATACTGTTGGATCCCACTGGCAAGCCTCTGCACCATGTCGATAAACTTTCGTTCGTCAGGCTCGAGGAGGGTCATGCGAAAGCCGTCGAGGTGCGAGTTCATGCCCGAGAGCGGCACGACGCAGATGCTGGTCGAAGCCATGAGGTAGTAGACGAAGCGTTTGTCGTTGGGTACATTTTTTACGATCTCTTCTATATATTTTTTCACGTCCGGATTTGCTATAGGCAGTGACTGCGTGGCTTTGAGGATGCCTGTGTTGAAAATGGGGGAGACATAAAATGCGCCTTTTGGTTTGGTTACCGTGAGACCGTCGACTTTTGAAAGGATGTCATACATGATGTCGGCTTTTTTGCCGTATTCCGCAGCGACTTCTTTCAGATGCGCCGCATAGCGCGGGTCGGAAAAAATTTTCGGCAATGCTTTTTGCGGCAATGTCGTCGAGCAGACTTCGAGTTGCTTTGCGTCATTGATTGCCTTCACATACCGTGCAAAATTTTCGTCTTTCTCTTTATTGTAAAACTCAATCCATCCGCAGCGTGCGCCGGGCCAGGGAATCTCTTTCGAAAGTCCTTTCATCGCCATACCGGGTACGTCGCCGAGTACCTGTGAGAGCGGTACCATCGGGTTGCCATTGTAGGTGATGTTGGCGTAGATTTCGTCGCTTAGGACAAACAGATCGAACTCGCGGGCGATGTCGACGATGCCTTCGAGAACGTCTTTCGGATACACCGTACCGGTGGGGTTGTCGGGGTTTATATAGAGAATGCCGGAGATCTGCGGATTGTATTTTACTTTGTTGTAGAGGTCGTCGAGGTCGGGGAGCCATTCTTTTTCAGGCAAGAGGTCGTAGGTCAAATGCGGCGCGCGCGCATGTGCGCCTTCGGCCGATGAATGCGTGGGATATGCGGGTTTGGGGCCGAGCACCCGTGCGGCATGATGAAGGTAGAGAAAACTCGTCTGGATCGCATCGCCGAGTCCGTTGAAGAATAAGATATCGTCCGGCGTGATGCGTGCGCCGCCTTCATGGTTGCGCATGTCGGCGATGAACTGCCGCGTCGCAAGCACGCCCTTGGTGGGCGAATAGCCCCACGACGAATCATCATTGGCGACAAGGTCGGAGACGATATCCTTGATCCACTGCGGCATCGGGTGGCCCTTGGCGACCGGATCGCCGATGTTTTCCCAATAGATCGGTACGCCCATCGCTTTGAGCTTCTCGCCCACGCCGACGATCTCGCGTATCTCGTAGGTCAGTTCGTCTGCTCCCGGGTGAACGATGTTGTTGCGCATATGGGAATTAGCATACTACGGCTCTTGCAAAAAAGAAAATAGCGCGATACCATAACACCTGATTCAGGTCTGTTAGGAGGGAGACTACCATGAGCGGGCGGAATAGCTCGAAAGAGCACGGCGCGAGCAGCGTCGTTTCATAAGTCCTGCGAGGATTTATATCTGAAAAAAAGAGGGGGGTCTGGGTTGTTGGGAACCTGGGCCCTCATTTTTTATTTATCTCTTCTCATTAATCTGCTCTACAAGAGTTTCCGCAACTTTTTCAATACTAAGTCCCTCAAGTTTTTTACCTTCACGATCTTCGAGGGTCATGGTTTGTGAAGCAACTTCTTTGTCGCCGAGGACAATGTAGTAGGGAACTTTTTCGAGTTTTGCATTGCGGATCTTTTTACCGAGGGTCTCCGGTGAATCATCGAGCTCTGCACGGATGGAAGCTTTCTTGAGTGCACTGGTAACTTGCTGTGCAAAGTCGAGATGTCCTTCGCCGATGGGTAGGACTTTTACTTGAACGGGCGAGAGCCAAAGAGGGAAGACACCAGCGAGATGCTCGATGAGCACGGCACCGAAGCGTTCGATCGAGCCCATGATGGCGGAATGGATCATAACGATGCGTTCTTTCTCGCCTTTTTCATTGATGCAGGTGAGGTCAAAACGCTCGGGTAAGTTCATATCAAGCTGTATCGTTGCGACTTGATGCTCGCGACCGATCGAGTCGGTCGCCATGAAGTCGAGCTTAGGGCCGTACATTGCCGCTTCACCGGGCGCTTCGAAGTAGTCAGCATTTCTTTCCTGCGCGATCTCTCGCAGCGCAGTTTCCGCATTGTGCCAGATCTCTTCGGTACCGAGATATTTTTCAAATTTTGCAGGATCATGGAAGGAGAGTCGTACGCGCAGCTTGAAATCAAACGTTGTGTAGAGCGTGTCGACGATATCCCAGATCGCGAAAAATTCCTGCCTGATCTGGCTATGGCGCGCGAAGATATGCGAATCGTCCTGCGTGATCGAGAGTACGCGAGTGAGGCCGCCAAGCTCGCCGGATTGCTCGTCGCGATACACCATGGTCGTCTCCGCGTAACGTTGCGGCATGTCTCGATACGAAACCGGCGCGCGCGCAAAGATCTGGGTATGGTGCGGACAGTTCATGGGCTTCAGTGCGTACTCTTTACCTTCGCGGGTTGTGATGCGGAAGAGTTCATCGGCAAATTTCTGCCAGTGACCGGATGTCTCGTAAAGATCTTTTTTTGTGATATGCGGAATAGTCACCCGATCGTAGCCGTATTTGCTGCGAAGTTCCCAGACGAACTTGTCGAGCTCGTGGCGTATGACCGTGCCTTTGGGTGTCCATAGAGGGAGTCCTGCACCAACCAATTCTGAAAACGTAAAGAGGTCGAGTTCTTTGCCGAGCTTGCGATGATCTCGTTTCTTCGCTTCTTCGATCTGATTCTCGTATGCATCGAGCGCATCCTTGCTTTCAAACGCAAGGCCGTAGATGCGCGTGAGCATCGCGTTCTTTTCATCGCCGCGCCAGTACGCGCCCGCGACATGCGAGAGCTTGAAACTATCAGCAGCAATGTCTTGTGCCGGGTATTCCGCATGTCCGCCCCTGCATAAATCGGTAAAGTCACCGCAAGTATAAAGCGTGATCGTCTCTCCGGCTTTTTCCAAATCATCAATAAGCTCTATTTTGTATTGATTGCCCCTGAAAGCCTCGCGCGCTTCTTGTGCGCTCACTTCTTTATGTGAAAATTCTTTCCAACTTGGAAGGAGTTCGCGCATCGTCTTTTCTATTTTGGAAAGATCCGCTTCGCCCGCTATCTCGCCTTCGGAAAAATCGAAGTCATAGTAAAAGCCATTGTCGATCGCGGGACCGATGGTCGGCTTTGCGTGAGGAAAATGCTCCTTGACGGCTGCGGCCAAAAGGTGGGCGAGGGAGTGCCGTGTATGTTCAAGCGAAACAGGCATACTAGCAATCTATATGAAGTGCTACGCATTGTAAAGGTATTTCACGTTGCTATAATGGCGAATATTGGCTATGGCTGAAAATCAAACAGAGAAAAAAGAAATAAAGAAGGGCTTGCGAGCGATCGCGCGACATGTCAAACCATTTCGAGGGACTTTACTACTTCTGTCTTTTCTTGGACTTATTTCCGCGATCGCAAATGGCTTTGTGCCGTATGTGACGGGCCGTTTCTTCGATGCACTCATCAGCGTCTCGCAGGGACATGCAACCATGTATAGTAGCTCACTGCCTCTCTGGGCATTCTTTTTAGGAGTATGGGTTTTGATACAACTTATTGCGAATAATATCGATTGGGTGCTTGATCGTCTGCGTAGGAAAGTTGATACTGAAGTGCATTTTAAGATACAAGTCGACGGCTTCACACACATGTTCCATTTGCCGTTGTCATATCATAAAAATGCCCACACGAACGGTGATTTGCATAAGATAAGTCAGGTTAGTTGGAGGGTTTCAGCAATTTTAAGAACCCTTGTAAGCATTGTGCCGCAATTTTTAAGTGTGTTTATCGGTATCATGTTGTCAGCCAGTATCAGCATACTTCTTGCCGGAGTCTTGGTGGTGGGTGTGATGGCGTACGTGATACTCATAATCCGAATTCTTTTGCCCGTTGCGGCCTTAGACTCAAAATTGAGTCATTTGTGGAATCAAAGTTGGGATGATACAGCAGCATCGGTGCAACAGGTGGAGAGTGTCAAACAGGCTACTGCGGAAGAATATGAGATTGATAAAGTTCGTACCAACCTGCTTACTCATACAAAAAAGCTTTATTTTATGACTAATCGGTTGTGGAGTAATGCAAGTTTTATCCAAAGAACGATAGTATTTTTGACACAGCTTGCTATTTTCATACTCTCCATCGGACTCATTATGAAGGGTAGTATCACCGTCGGTGAACTCGTTGCGCTTAACGGGTATGCATCCATGTTTTTCGGTCCCTTTGTTGCTCTTGGCAATAGTTGGGAGACTATACAAAACGGTATCACCTCTGCTGCGCAGGCAGAAGAGATTTTTCAGGAAAAGGAAGAAACATATGCACCCGAAGGAGCGGTCGATCCGGAACATATTGCGGGGCTCATTGAATTTCAGGAGGTGACATTTCGGTATGGTGCCGGGCAACCGATCGTACTGTCCGACATTTCGCTTCGTATCGAGCCAGGCACGGTGGTCGCTTTGGTGGGGCGCTCCGGCGTCGG
Organism: uncultured Candidatus Saccharibacteria bacterium; assembly: GCA_964634575.1. Lineage (GTDB taxonomy): Bacteria > Patescibacteriota > Minisyncoccia > Phycocordibacterales > UBA12088 > CAZDRD01. Next base: position 5,129 of record CAZWIY010000014.1, read on the forward strand.
CAAGACGACGCTTGCTTCGTTGGTATCCGGCTACTATTTCCCAACCGAAGGGCGCGTACTCATCGACGGTCATGACACGCGTACGTACAATCTCACGACACTTCGTCGGCATATTGCGGTGGTGCCGCAAGAAGTCGCCTTATTTAATGACACGATCTTTGCCAATATCCGCTATGGCACCGACGCATCGAAACAAGACGTTGAGCGCGTCGCGACAGATGCGCATATGGAAGAATTCATCCGCACCTTGCCCGATCGCTATGAAACGCTGGTAGGAGAGCGTGGTATCAAACTTTCTGTCGGTCAGAAGCAAAGAGTTGCGATCGCGCGCGCGATGCTGCGCGATCCGGCCATCCTCATACTCGATGAACCGACGAGCGCTTTGGATGCCCATACGGAAACGCTCATCACGCAGTCGCTCGAAAAACTCATGCATGACCGGACGACGTTTATCATCGCGCACCGCCTGTCGACCGTTCGAAAGGCGGATCTGATCTTGGTATTTGACCAAGGTAAGATTGTCGAGCGGGGTACGCATCATGAGCTGGTGCAGAAAGAACAGGGCATGTATCGACAGCTCTATGAACTGCAAATAGGTCTCCACTGATACGGTTGCATTTTTGTGCCAAGCCGATACAGTATAGGTATGCGCAATAAACTATATCTCTACATTGGTCTCGGACTTCTGGCCCTGGGTATCGCGGGGGCTGTATCTTTTTTTCTCATGCCCCGCGTCGCCTCGTGGCATGGCGGGCAGGAGGTCGCCAGCTTCTCGCCGGTCGCGGTAACCGTCTCACAGCTCATCAAGTTTTCCCAGTTAACCTTTCAGGAAGGTGGGGAAGTGGAAGGGCTTCTCCTGATCGTAACCAATCAGACCGATGCGACCCTCACCTTGGGCGCGCGCCGACAATGCCAGGTTACCTACAAGATATTTGACGAAAATGATACGCTTTTGTTTGACAGCGCGTCCTCTACGCCAGCATGTGCAAGTGGGGAGCGTGTTACCTACCTTTTGCCGGCACACGAGTCGCGCATGTTTGAAGTGCGTCATCCCGACAGTGCATATCATCTTGCGGCGGGCACCTATCGCTTCGAACTCGACTATCCGGAGTATGGCAGGGGCGAGCGCACGGTGACGGTCGTCAAAAAATAAAGAGTGGGGAAAACCATCTCGACGTTCTCCCGAAAGGCTGCTTAAATGAGCCTATGATGAATGCAAAAAAATCTCTTGCAAGTATTTTTATTATTACGTTACTGTGTGGGTCGTTTGCGTATGGCGCAAGCCAAGTGAAAGCTGACGATGACGTCTCTCTTTCGCAACTCGTTGAGTTATTTATTTCTTTGGGATTTATCCCTGCCGAGAAAGCGGCGCAAGCCCGTGCTGCGGTAACGCAGGCAAGCACTGCGGACAGTTGCAATACGGTCACACTGACGCGTAACCTTGCGTTAGGTTCAAAGGGGGCAGATGTTTCAAAGCTTCAGACGTACCTTGCGAAAGACGCCAGCCTGTATCCGGAGGGCTTGATTACCGCGTATTTCGGCAAGGCGACGCAGGAAGCCGTGCAGCGATTCCAGCGTAAATATAAAATAGTTTCATCGGGTACCGGCTATGGTGTCGTGGGACCGATGACACGCGCCGAGATGGCAAAATGCCACACGGTTGCCTCCACTCCGTCGTCATCTTCCTCATCAAAGAGTACCAAACCCGCCATTGCCTTTTTGTATCCAGTCGCCCGCGCCGTGTATCCGATCGGGGAACGTCTCGTGATCGTAACCCAAGTATCGGGTATCAATGCCGCATCGGCACGCGTGCGCTACTACATAAGCGGTGGTATTTACAAAAGCACGTGGCAGGAGCTCGATCAAACCTATACGCAGGGCGGTTTTGCGACACTCACAGTACCACAGTCGGTCGTTTCCGTGTGGGGAGTCGGCACGCCGTTTAAACTCAAAGCAGAACTTGAACAATGGGAAGTAGGTGCATTCGTAAAAAAAGCCGAAGTGACCATGTCAAACACCTTCATGCTTTCGTCGAGCGTCAAACACACGGCATACTTCTCAACCGGCACCGATGCGGCCGGATACCGCGTCTATACTGCATTGAAGAATCAGGCGGCGGAATTTGGCAGCACGTTCTCTTATGTCGGCGTCGACAGTGTTGACGTCAACGGCGATGGAGCGACCGATGTACTCGGCTTCATCAACAGCGCCCAGGGGCCATTGTGCGGATCGAAAGGATGTCGCCTGTCGCTGTGGGCGAGTTCGGCCGCAAATTCGACCGATCGCACGCCCGTATCTTTCGACGCGCAACAATACCGCAATGCCCATGGCAGCGTCATGGTACTCAATTCCAAGTCGTACGGTTACAACGATCTCGCATTCCTCTCAACGAGCAGTAAATTCGACCTTTGGCGATGGAATGGTAGCGCGTATACGTTCAGTCGTACCGTTGACACGCTGCCCAATCTTGAGAGTTCAGACTCGAACGATAATAACAATAGCTCAAATACCAACACGGATGATGACAATAGCGATGATAGCGGCATCGGTGCTCCGCCGCCTCCACCACCGGCGCTCTAGTTTTTTATGAGAGGCGCTTGAGCTTCTCGATAATAATACTTTTTTCTCCATTGCGGTTGGAGAGTTTTCCTTCAACCGCAATGCACGTTTCGGGTACGAGATGATCTTTCTGTTGTAGAAAGGTTTTTGGGAATACCACCGCTTCGATCGCGTCTTCGTAGTCGGCGATCTTGAGAAAAGCCATTTTCTCACCTTTTTTTGTGAGAATGATCCTGCAATCAGCAATGATACCGGCAACAATGATGGTTGTGCCTGGTATTGCCTGTGCTTTCAACCCAGCGATACTGCCCCCATGCCGCTCAAGTTTTGCTTTATGATCATCAAGCGGATGGCCTGACACATACAGACCGAGCAACTCTTTTTCCCATGCGAGACGTTCGCTGCGTCGCGCTTCGGGGGCCGGCGACAAGGCAAGCTCGCTGCCGCCCAGCATGTCGAAAAGGGAAACCTGCGCCTGCTCGCTCGCATGCTCTTTATTGAAAGCAAGCAGGTATTCGATATTGGCTAGCATTGCGCCGCGTTCGCCCATGGTGTCGAGCGCGCCGCATTTGATGAGCGCTTCGAGTGATTTTTTATTCAGATTTTTATTTTTAATACGCTTGAGGAAATCACTAAGCGATGCGAACTTGCCTTGCCCCGTGCGTTCTTCGATGATCGCGTCGGCGATACCTTCGCCGAAATTTTTGATCGAGTACAGACCGAAACGTATCGCTTCTTTGCCATCGTCTTCAATCACCGTAAAACCACCAAAACTTTCGTTGATGTCAGGAGGTAAAACGGCGATCTTCATACGGGCGCATTCGGTCACGGCTTCGGCAACTTTTTCAATGTCGCCCGACTCTGCGGTCATGATAGCCGCCATATACTCGACCGGAAAGTTTGCTTTCATATATGCCGTCTGGTACGCGACGCGCCCGTAACTTGCCGCGTGCGCTTTGTTGAATCCGTAGGCGGCAAATGGCTCGATGAGTTTCCAGAGTCCTTCGGCTTTCGCGGGCGTCAGCGTGCCGTACTCTCTGAAACCTTTGAGCAATTTCTCTTTCTCGGCTTCCATGACCTCGGGAATTTTCTTACCCATCGCCTTGCGCAGCTTGTCAGCTTCGAGCCATGAATAACCCGCGAGCTGGATCGCCGTGATGAGCACGTCGTCTTGATAGACCAAAAGACCGTAGGAAAATTCAAGAAACTCCTTCATGCGCGGATCGGGATAGGCAATGAGATGCGGGTTGTGCTTGCGCTCGATGTAGGTGGGGATGGATTCCATAGGACCTGGTCGGTACAGTGCGACCATGGCGTTGATGTCGTGTATGGTTGTTGGTTTGAGATCTTTCAAAAATCTTGTCATACCCGAACCATTGAGCTGAAATAATCCCATCGTCTCGCCACGTGCGAGCATGGCAAATGTTTTCTTATCATCGATCGGGATGCTTTCCACATTGAGGTCTACGTGTTTATTTTTCCTCACACGCTCGATAGCATCGGCTAAAATCGAGAGGTTTCTAATCCCAAGAAAGTCGAATTTCAAGAGCCCGACGCCGTCTTCGCCGACCGCGTGCATTTCGTACTGCGTGATGAGCTTGCCGCCGCCTTTTGGGTCGGGTTGCAGAGGTACGAATTCGGTGAGCGATTGCGGCGCGATCACCACGCCTGCCGCATGCACCGAGATGTGTCGCACTTTGCCTTCGATCTTTTTTGCGAGGTCGATGACATCGCGCGTAACCGGATCTTTTTTGTAGAGTTCAGCAAGATCTTTTTCAAGCTCCATCGCACGGTCGATGGTCATGGGAAAACCTTGCGAACCCATGGGGATGAGCTTTGCGACCGTATCGCCGACCGAATACGGATGACCGAGCGCACGAGCGGTGTCGCGTACCGCAGCGCGCGCCATCATCGTTCCAAAGGTACCGATCTGCGCGACTTTATCGGCGCCGTATTTTTCTTTCGCGTACTCGATCATCTCGTCGCGGCGGTTGTCGGCATAGTCCATGTCGACATCGGGCGCGGACGGACGTTCCGGGTTGAGAAAACGTTCGAAGGGGATCTTGTATTCGAGCGGATTGACGGTCGTAATGCCCAGCACATAGGTCGTAAGCGAACCGGCGACCGATCCTCGGATCGTCGTGAGGATGCCTTTTTCGCGCGCTGCGCGCAGCAAGTCACCCACGACCAAAAAGTATGTCGCGTATCCCTTCATCTTGATGACGTCGAGTTCGTAGTCGAGGCGTTCTTTGACCGCGCCTTCGTACGTCAGTCCGCGCCATGCGACGCCCTCGATCGCCAAGTGATGTATCTCATCGTCAGGCGCTCTGCCGCTTTCGATAATGTAATTGGGAAAATACCAATGTCCCAGTGTGATCTCAAGATTGCAGGCTTCTGCGATCTTGATCGTGTTGTCGAGCGCTTCCGGTCGCGTGCGAAAATATTCCTGTGCCGTCTCGCTTGAAATAAAAGAAAAGTCCTCAGCGTCTTCTTCGGAAGTATCGTCTTCGACGGTGCCGCCGGTCTGTATTTTGATCATGGTTTCGCGGGCGCGGCGATCTTCTGGTCGCAGGTAATACGTATCGTGCGCCGCCACACAGGCTACGTTTTCGCGCTGTCCCAATGCCTCGATATCTTTTTGCAGATCTTCATGTCCCGCGACTTCGGGGTGATGTGTCAGTTCAAAATACAGATCGTCGCCAAATATCTGCTGGTACCATCGCACGACCTCGCGCGCTTTTTCGATATCGTCGTTTTTGAGTGCGCGCGCATGCTCGCCCGCAAACGAAGGAAGTATCGCGATCAGATCATCTTTATGTTGCGTGAGCAATTCCTTGTCGATACGGGGTCGATAGTAAAAACCATCGACGTACGATGCAGTCACCATCTTGATAAGCTGCTTGTAGCCCGCATGATTTTTCGCAAGCAACACCAATCGTTCGCGCGGTTTGTCGATGCCGGCTTCTTTATCGAAGCGCGAGCGAGGCGCCAGATATGCATCCAAGCCGATGATGGGTTTGACCTCGTTTTTCTTACAGACCTGATAAAACTCCACCGCACCATAGAGATTGCCCGCATCGGTGAGCGCGAGCGCTTCCATACCGTCCGCCTTCGCGGCTTTTACCATCTCATTGATCGTCGGCACGGCGTTGAGAAGGGAATAATGCGAGTGGGTATGGAGGTGGACGAAACGTGACATGCAGGTAGCATTATAGCATGGAGTCTGAAGGATGTTTGCATTCCGCGATATATGGGTATATCTCGCTAGGCACAAGAAGTTGGGCATGGTACCGTGAGTGCAATATTGTATTTATATGTTGAACCAAATTATCGAAACGTTGAAGCGGTATCCACGAAAGACCTACGAACGCACCTTCATAGGAGTGTTGGGAGCGGTCACTCTGGTTGCTGTTGGTTGGTGGTGCGGACAAACGTTTCCGGCAAGCGAGTTCTTACGACAGGGGTATGATGAGCATGAGCCAACCATGTCGCCCCCTCCTCCACCTTTTGACTCATTCGGCAGACCTATAGAAGGCGCGAGCACACTGCTTCGCGTAGATCCGCTTCGTTCAGTCGACGATCTCAAACAGTTCACCTATTATTTCGACATAGCAGATTTACCAGAGAGCCAACGTATGATCCCGTCGATCACACTGACCAATGGAACAGGGGTCGGGTATATATGTCCGGATACCGCGCCATGCACCGCGAAGAACGCACACGGAAAGGTAGAAGCAACTTTTATGGGTGCGGTAGCGACCAGTACATACGGTGCAGACAGGACGACGGTTATGGGGTGGATAGGTACTGGTGTGATGACGCTGACTTTGACTGACAAAACAAACGTACAAGTAATAGGAACCATATCGCCGCAAGGCACGAGTTCCGTCTATTTTTCCGGCGCGGTGGTTCCCGTGTCACAAGGTCAGCATGTTGTTCTAAAAGACATGGAACAGGATACTGCAACATTCATCATGGCGGGAAGAGAAACGAAGACGTACATTTTTGAGCAAGGTACTCGCCGGATGGCACCCCGAGTGATCGAGCTTGCCAATAATAATACCGAAAAGATCTTGCGTACCACGGACGGCCTTTCATTCCACTACCCGTTCAATTTTATGGAAAGCGATTTGTGGGGCGATCGCGCGATTCAGGTTGAAGAGTCGTCAGGGAAATCCCCCGTCTACTTTGACGGATCATGCGGCCTTGAACCTGGCTTTGCGGATAACGCGTTTACTTTTGGTGCCTATAGTGAGGGTGACGATGCGAATTGGGTTTCGGCAAATCTTTCCGTGCACGATACTGCGGCAAAGAATCCCGCATATCTGACGACGGCATATTTTGGC
>CAZWIY010000014.1:12043-13380 GCA_964634575.1 uncultured Candidatus Saccharibacteria bacterium
TACGATCCACCGCAATGGGGCACTATTCGCCGCACGGTTGATACTGCCAAGTATTGGCAAAGTATCGTATCGGGTGACGCGCTTTCCGGTAGGGATACGGAGTTGGTTTTCATAGGCGGTATACCAATGCGGCATATCAAGCCGTTTCTTCAACCGCGTCCCTGCGACACGACTCGTCAAGAACAGTATCAATGGATACTGCAGAACCGTCTGTTTACCTTCACTATTCAGTCTCCCGTCAGCCATCCGTATCCTGTTGAACCGTTACGCACGCTGCTTGCGACGATCGCGCGTTCGATGACTGTGACACGCCAGTAAGCCCTATGATCGGTCAACGATTGCTTTCATATACAGAGCGGAAACCTCTCGTTGTCCTTGGGGTAGTTTTTGTTGCGAACATGTGTATCGGTCTCGCACCATTTTTTCTATTTGGTGTGCATCCGCTCGGATATGACACCGGGTTGTATCGGCGTTATCTTATCGAACCGTTGAATTCGATCCCGCACGCTTCGGTTCCCGGACTCGACCATACGGTGATCGTGCCACGCATATTGCTTGATCTGGTCCGGTTATTCGGTTTTTCTACCGACACGACACTCTATGGACTGCATCTGGTCATGTACGCGCTGCTCCCGTGCGCCGTATATTTTTTCATGCGCGGACGTTTTTCGGTACGTGCGGCACTCACGAGTGCATTGCTTGTGGGATGCTCAGCCGTCGTGTATCTTGCATACTGGCAATTCCTTTTCAAGAATCTGGTCGCACTTTTATTTTTGTTTGTCGGATTCGGACTACTTGAACGGGGTCGATATGGCGCCGCCGCATTGCTTTTGGCGCTTGTGCCCTTGACACATCAGAGTACGACAATCGTGCTCCTTGGTATATTGGGAATGTACGGACTGCTGCGCTTCTTTCAGAACAAAGCGCCTCTGTATGAAGCACTGTTGTGGGGCATCATTGCCGCAGAATATTTGTATGTGCATCCGCATGTTGCCGCTAAAGTGGCAGCTCCTCCAATCGCGATTTTTATAGAACGGTTTGATTTCTTTCTTGTGTCATTGCCACTTCTGGCGCTCATGGTGATGGGGGGTATGCGTGCCATTCGCACCGTAAGCGTCTCTGCCATGCTGTGTGCGTACATGATGGTGACGCTCCTGTTTCCATTACTCGGGTTGCCGTACTATCAACGAATACTGCTCTTTCTTGCGATTGGTCTGGCATGTTGTGCGGGTATTGCCGTCGAACAGATAAGACATGCAGAAAAAGGGAGAAATTTTCCCGTGTTGTTTCTCGGCACCTTATTTTTGTTGCAGGGGAGTATACTTGTCTGGTCTGTC
>CAZWIY010000015.1:0-12959 GCA_964634575.1 uncultured Candidatus Saccharibacteria bacterium
GTTTTGGCTTGCAAGCTTTCTTGTGCCGGGGTTTACGGTGAGCGGTTTCGTTCCCGCACTCTTCGGCTCGCTGCTGCTCTCGGTTGTTAGTGTGTTGGTCAACCGACTCGTACACCCATAACTCGTATGTCCGAGATAGCTTGTCATAATGGTATTTTTTTGAGATAGTACCCCCATGCCTTTTATTGATGAACTTACCATATACGCAAAGGCCGGTCGCGGAGGCGACGGGGTTGTTCGGTGGCGCCATGAAAAATATAAGGAGTTTGTGGGACCTGCCGGCGGCGATGGCGGAAAGGGCGGGGATGTATACGCAGTTGCCGTACGAGATATTGCAGTTTTGGCAAGCCTTGCCCACAAACGTGATTATAAAGCTCAAGACGGTAAACCCGGTGGAAATAACAGTCGTACCGGAAAAGGTGGCGAAGACCTCATTATACCGCTTCCTATCGGTTCCGTTATCAAAGCGCCTAATATTGAAAAACAATGGGAGTTAACCGAAGATGGGCAGAAACAACTTTTACTTGTCGGTGGAACAGGTGGCCACGGCAACGAACGCTTTAAAAGCCCGTCAAATCAACGTCCGCAAGAATTCACGCCTGGACGAGATGGCGAATTTTCAAAACTTGAAATAGAATTGCAACTCTTTGCAGATGTTGGATTGGTAGGACTTCCCAATGCCGGTAAAACAAGTCTGCTTAATGCGCTTACTCAAGCGGGTGCGAAAGTAGGAGACTATGCCTTTACCACACTCGATCCCAATCTCGGAGCATTTCATGGATACGTTATCGCAGACATACCCGGGCTTATAGAGGGCGCTTCAGCGGGCAAGGGGCTCGGACATAAATTTTTGCGCCATATTCAAAGAACAAAATTTCTTGTGCACTGTATCTCGGCAGAACGAGATGATCCATTTCATGATTGGGAAGTCGTGCGTGCAGAGCTCGCCGCTCACCCGGACCTTTTAAGCAAGAGAGAGTATATCTTGATTACAAAGACAGACATGGTCGATGATATCCGTATTTCAGAGATTCTCAAAAAGTTCGCTGCCCATAACCACGATGCCCAACAGGTCTCGATCTACGATGAAAATGCCCTCAAGACATTCGGGACATTTTTGATACATACATTGGCAAACGTATAACGCCAACATATCGAGCACCTCAGGTACCTTGCCCGACAATCTCTGTTGGGGTATGCTGTGGGCTATGTCAGTATACAAACCAACCATAGGTCTTGAAATACACGCAGAACTCAAAACAGCCACAAAAATGTTCTGTGACTCAAAAAATGATCCTGACGAGATCCGTCCTAATGTCAACATATGTCCCATCTGCTTCGGACAGCCGGGCACCTTGCCGGTTATCAATAAAAAGGCTGTCGAGCATGTTTTGCGCGTCGGTGTCGCCGTTGGGGGAACGATTGCGGACTTTACTGAGTTTGATCGAAAAAATTATTTTTATCCGGACATTCCCAAAGGTTACCAAATCAGTCAGTATAAATTTCCGCTTGTCAGTGGGGGAAGTATCAATGATGTAGCGATTACTCGTATTCACTTGGAAGAGGATACGGCACGTTCAAGTCACGAGCACGATGCTGTAAGCCTCGTAGATTTCAATCGTGCAGGTTTGCCTCTGATGGAATTAGTCACTGAACCGGTATTGCATGATGCGAAAGACGCCGCAAATTTTGCCCGGGAACTTCAGCTTATCCTGCGTTATCTGGGTGCAAGCGATGCCAATATGGAAAAGGGAGAGATGCGTGTCGAGGCCAACGTCTCTATTGCTCAAAGTGAGGTGTTGGGTACCAAAGTCGAAGTAAAGAACCTCAACTCTTTCAAAGCCGTTGAGCGTGCCATCGCCTATGAGATCAAGCGACAAGCCGAACTGCTCGACAAAGGCATGGCAGTGACGCAAGAGACCCGGGGCTGGGATGACGCTTCTCAGAAGACCTTTTCACAGCGAATGAAAGAAGAGTCGCATGACTATCGTTACTTTCCTGACCCTGATTTGCCAAAGTTAAAAATATCCGAGATACCGGAATTTAGCCTATCTCGTTTGCGCGAGACATTGCCAGAGTTACCAAATGAGCGACGAAATAGACTTAAAAACGAATTCAGCCTCAATGCTGACATTTGTGAAGTGTTAGTTCAGGATGCCTCAATTAAAAAACTTTTCGATGATACGGTGACTTTGTGTGGCAACGATAAAAGATCCATAACTCTTGTTGCAAATTATATCACTTCAGACATATTGGGCATGCTTGCCAAGGATAGCGCACTGTCGCTTGAGCATATCACCCCCGTCAACTTGCAAGAACTCGTACATATGTTGCAGGAAAACCATATTTCTTCTCGTGGAGCGAAAGATATTATTGCGTCACTACTCAGAAAGCCCGGTATCGTAGAGAATATTGCCGAAGAACAGGGGTTGCTTCAACAAAGCGATGAAAGCGCACTGATGACCATAGTCGATGCGGTACTGCAAGAGCATGCCGATGTCGCAAAAAGCTTCCAGGAAGGAAAGTCATCATCACTGCAATTTCTTGTGGGCCAGGGGATGAAGCGTTCAAAGGGTTCCGCAAATCCCCAAATGCTTCAAAAAATCTTTACAGAAAAGATCTCTCATTAGGTGTTTTCCACAGGCATACTCTTTATCTCGCCAGAGCGATGTTCTAAAATAATGTAATGGAACAGTCACTCTTCTTTGATGGAAAGGAATACGTCTCGTCAAAACGAGCAAGTGAAATCAGCAAATATACCAAAGACTATGTGGGGCAGCTTTGTCGATCAGGCAAATTAGTCTCGAAATTGGTAGGAAGAAATTGGTATATTGAACTTGCGTCGCTTCATGGGCATATCGGTGACGCGAACAGTAGGCCGAAAGATTCTGTTCAAGACTTCCTTAAGAAAGACCTCGCTACCTACTCGGAAGACAAACAAAACCAGAAAAAGTCTTTTTTTGTCGACAATCTGAAGCAAAAACATGCCCGAGCAGCCAAAAGAGACCCGCAACTTGCGTGGAGGGAAATAGATCGTAATCGCGTACAGGAAAAAATTCTTACTGACATCGATGTTGCCTATGAAGCGGAGGCGCCATTATTTTTTGATGATGATGCGCCGCTCTACCCAATGCCTTTTAAATCAAATCTTACACTGAAAGGAGGAGAAGATGAGCAAGAAATCTCTCCTGTTTCTACAGTAAAGGAACCAATGCAAAAAGCCGATACGACTATATTTTTCAAGGCAGATCTCGTTTCAAATACTGCATCAAATAAGCCAATTCGATCGCCTATTCAAATGCGAAGCCGTGGGTCACAGAGCACACCGCGCGTATCGTACGGGATGGATAGTGTTGTCCCCAATTCTGTTCGTCCCAAAGCATCGATAGAGCGATATATGCGTCAGAAGCCTGCTCGCAGAAAAAAAACACATGTCAGGACATATGGACTGGTACTCATGATTGTCGGTACGGCACTTTTGGCCGGTTCGATTTTTCTATCATTACAGGGAACGGGGGCGTCCACGTATTCCTCAGCGCAAGTCTATCAGGCAATCGATCACCCCGATTGATTCAGATTTATACACATCTCACATTCCGAAAAAACCCAAACCCTTTGCTATAATTGCCGTATGTGGCGTTTTTTTGTGTACATTTTTTTCTGCGTAGCGTTTGCTTGCATGTCTTTTGTTGGGCGTATAGCGTATGCCCAAACGTACGTAGACAGTTCTGTTACGGCACTTTTCCCGGTTGCCAGTATAGTCCAAGATGGAGATATCATTTCATTCGATCCTGCTGCTTTGACGTATCGAAAATCTGCAACACTCAATGATCAACATATGTTCGGTGTCGTAGTGACTGATCCTACATTATTTTTGTCCCAAGGACAAAGTGCGAGCGGGACACCGATCGTTCGTTCGGGTGAGGCACTCGTCAACGTTTCTGATCTTGGAGGAAGTATCCGTGAGGGCGATCTGATCAGCTCATCGGTCATTCCGGGCGTGGGGCAGAAGCTCGACATCTATAAGCCCGGATATGTATTGGGAATGGCGTTGAAACCTCTTGCAACCAGTACGCGAACCGGCACGGCAACTGTAGATGGCACAAGCGTCATTATTGGGAAAGTGCCGGTCGCACTACGGATCAGCTCGTACACGCCTTCACCAGAGATGGTGGCTCTCGGAGCGCAAGAGGGCGAAGGAGACACGGGGGCCGGGCTCAAAGAAGGTCAGGTCGCTATTGAAAAGGGTGCGGCAGTGTTTACGGTCGATCGTGTGACGCGCTATATTTTGGCTGCGCTTATCGCTATGCTGGTCTTGTATATTGCTTTCAGAAGTTTCCGAGGCTATATGACACAGAGCATTATTTCCGTGGGACGTAATCCGCTCGCGAAAGCTTCGATACTGTCCATGGTATTGCTCAACAGCGTTCTCATTATTATTGTCAGTGTCATCGCTTTGATCATCGGGGCGGTGATTATTTATGCACCATAATATAAACCTATGAATACGTTTCTTACCTCGCTCCATATGACGGCTATTCCACCGGCGCATGTGGCATTTGTGTTTGTCGTGCTTCTACTCATTGCTATCTTGTTGTTGCAAGTACGCAGTGCGCGCCGTATCAAGGCATATACGTTGCCGGTATACAAAAAAGCGATTCAAACTACTGAAGAAAAAGCACAAGAACTTATCACAAAAGCGACACAAGAGGCGGAACTGTTGCGTACCAAAGTACAAAGTGAAATCATGCAGGCCACCAAGGCGGATGAGGTCGAAGTGACCCGTATTCTCAAATCATACGATGAACGTCTTGCGCATCTTGTCGACCATCTTTCGGCGGGTCTCGATAAGGAAAACGCCCGTGCAACATTGCATTTCATTGAGACACTACAAAAGATGGAAGCTCACGTTGCCAGTGATGCCAAGCAAACTCACGAGACGATGAAGGCGTCACTCAAACAATCGGGTGAATTGTTTGACCGGCTTTCAGGCGAGATCCAGCAAGTCGAAGATGGTATCAAACATCTGATGACCGCATTGGTCGAAGCGGCAACCGATGAGACGAGTAAAAACGTCGAATTGGTGCGGGCCGAAATGCAAAAGATCGGCGAACAGACTGCATCATCGGTGACATCGGTCGCAAAAAATCTTGAGAAAGTGCTCGAACAAAATCTCGCAAAGGAATTCGCGTCGATTTCGACCGATGTTGAAAAATATCGTCGCGCGCGCCTTGAGCTGGTCGATGAGCGTATACTGGTCATCATCGAAAAAACCGCTCAGATCGCACTGCAGAAAGAACTGTCGATCCATGAGCAATCCGAACTCGTATACCGCGCGCTCGAAGAGGCAAAACAAACCGGTATCTTTGTATAACGTATGGTGCAGGATATTTTTCAACAGCTTTTGCAGAATACATTCACGACCGATACGCTCTATCAGCGCATCCGCTTTATGCGCGAGTGGTACGAAATGCGCCTTTATTCGCAAGATGAAAGTGAGCGTCGCGCTACGGTGAGCACATTTTGTGAAAAAAAAGGTATTGATACAGATACCAGTCATGTTCTTGAGATGTGGGAACAATATTTTAGCGAGCATGCCTCGGGTCCTGAAGAAGTCGTCAAGACACTCCGTGAACTTGAAGAACAGATACATCTATTGCCATCGGTGGTGATCTATGTGCCGATGATTTTTGATGATACGGAAATTGTAAAAATCGCGGAATGGTTTCGGAGAAATGTCCGTCAAGGAATGCTTCTTGAAGTTAAGGTCGACGCCAATGTGACGGGCGGATGTGCGCTCATTTGGAACAACACGTACTACGACTTTTCTTTGCGGTACTTTATGCGCAAGGAGCGAGCGGGAATTGTAAGCATGCTCAACGCATATGATGCTCCAAAATGAGGAACAGCTCAGGCACGAAGTCGGATACGTGCGTGCGGTCAAACAGTACCTTTTGTCGCTCGAAGGACTTCCTTCAGGGCGCATCAACGATATCATTACCGACGAAGTGACAGGTAAACGGGCACTCATCGTGGGTATTACCGAGGACAATGTCGAGGCAATGCTTTTGGATCCGCTCGATCTGCGTCCCGGCCAGCGTTTCGCACTGTCCGACCAAGGACGCCAGCTTGCCTTTGGTGATTATCTCCTGGGAAGGGTCATCAATACGCTCGGTGAACCGATCGACGGTCAGACCGGTTTCCCTCTGAAGAATGTTTCGTTGTCGCTTGAGAATGAGGCGAAAGGGATCAGTTACCGCGATCCCATCAATCAGCAATTTTTTACCGGCATGCCGATGATCGACACCTTGCTGCCTATCGGCAAAGGGCAACGCCAACTTTTGATGGGGCCGGTACATAGCGGTATCGATGTTTTTTTGAAAGAGATCATTCGCAATCAAGAAGGGCGCAATACCGTGTGTATCTATACTGCGCTGGGACGGCCGATGAGCTATATTCAGGAGTTCGCGTCCGATGTGTTGCGTGGACCTGCCGCGGCATACACGATAGTGTTGGCGGCTCCATCTGATGAGACGAGCCCGCTCATCAGTATTGCACCATCGGTCGCAATGTTGCTTGCGGAGCATTTTCGCGATCACGGCAAAGAAGTGCTCGTGATCCTGGATGACTTGTATACGCATGCGAAGTATCTGCGTGAGATCGCGCTTTTGCAAGGGCGTTTGCCCGGCCGCGAATCATATCCGGGAGATATTTTTTATCAGCATTCGCATCTTATTGAACGTGCAGGCAATTATAGCGGCAAAGGGCCGATTACGCTGTTGCCGGTCGTACAGGCTGATATCGAAAACGGTACCGATCTCATCACGACCAATGTCATGGGTGCTACCGACGGCCACCTTTCGTTTTCAGCAACGTTGTTTTCCAAGGGCGTCTTTCCGCCCATCGTGCATCAGGAGTCAGTGACAAGGGTCGGCAAGCATACGCAACTGCGGGTACAGAAAGAACTTTCAACCGCGATCATGTCGGCATTGGCGCAGTATCGCGAGCAGGAACGTTATACGCATTTCGGCGGGCAGGGTACCGATGAATCGCGTGAGATATTGTTACGAGGTGCGGTGTTCGAGGAGCTCGGCACACATGAAATAGGTGCACGTATCAGCTACGATGCCCAGGTTATCGTCTTGGCATTGCCGCTGACCACATTTTTGAAAAATAAAGACCTTACTTTTTTCAAACAACATAAGCAAAAATTATATGCCCTGGCAGGGGAACATGCAGAGCTTGCAACATTGCGCGCAATGACTGGTGAGGAAAAAAGTTTGCAGGAATTTTTAACACTTCTTGAGACGAAAGTGCAGACCATACAAAAACTATGCCAATAAAACAAGAACTCGATACCTTGCACGATCTACAAACGGCGAAATTTATTACTAGCTCGCTGCGTGGTCTCAGCGCGCTCGAGTTGAAGCGTTACCGCGAACGTTTTGAACGGAATGCGAATTTCTATACGGAATTACAAATGCTTTACTACCTCGTCAGACAGATTGCGAAACGACGCGGTGCTGAAACCGCTCTTCATAAGACGACCAAGGGATCACTCTACGTCGCCTTTACATCAAATAAACATTTTTATGGCTCGCTGAACAATGACGTCATGTGGGAATTTCTCAAAAAGACGGGGGCAGATGATGAATGTTGTATCATCGGTCAGACCGGCATGACGTTTTGGAAAAAGTACGGCAAAAAGAGAAGATTGCTTGAATACATCACCTTTGTACAAGATACGCCAACACGCGAGGAAATGTTTAGCTTTCTCAAAAAAACGGCACGCTACGCACAGGTATTTGTTTTTTATCCGGGCTTTGTCAGTGTCATCAAACAGCAAGTGCAATCGCTCGATATCACCTACTCAGAAGCTCCCAAGGGAGACAGTCCTATTATGACCCTCGATTATATACTGGAGCCGGAGATCGCCGGGATGTCACATTTTTTTGAAACGCAGGTTCGGCTTTTGCTGTTTGAACGAATGCTCCTTGAGACACAGCTCTCTCGTGTCGCCGCGCGTCTAGTCAAAATGGATACAGCCGATGAAAATGCGAATGTTATGATCAAAAAACAATCCATGCGGGTCAACCGCGCGTACGGCGCATTGTCCAATGCACGATTACTTGAAATATTCACCAGCTACATACAATGGAAAAAATACCGCTAACACAAAACAATACACGACATGTGGGAAGGATCTTGGGCGTACGCGGCCAGATCGTCACGGTAGGATGCGAGACTGACTATCGGCCTCCACTGCGCGAAGTGCTTACATCGCCACATGATCCTTCGGTGCGTCTTGAGGCGTATGTATATGCCAGCGATCGCGAATTGCATTGTCTTTTGCTGTCTGACCACAGCATGTTGCATCGGAACATCGCGGTCGTATCAACTGGTGCCGAGATCGTCGTGCCGGTCGGACAGGCCGTACTTGGTCGTGTGATGGATCTCTACGGTAATCCCGAAGACGGAAAGGGTCCGATCGTTTCTGATGCTGTGCGCTCGGTACATCCAAGTGATGCACGACGACACATCACACTCGGTGCACAAGAGCAGCGCGAACTTATGGAAACCGGCATCAAAGCGATTGACTTTTTTACTCCAACACCGCGCGGAGGGAAAGTAGTGCTGATCGGTGGCGCGGGGGTGGGCAAGACGGTCCTTATGACGGAAATTTTACGCAACCTCATTGGCAATCATGCCGGCGTTTCTATCTTTGCCGGCATCGGCGAACGCATTCGGGAAGGGCATGAGTTATGGCGTTGGCTCGAAGAACAGAAACTGATGGAGCGTGTCACGATGATTCTGGGGAGCGTCAACAAAAACGCAGCGGTACGTTTTCGTACCGCATCGTCTGCCAATGCGATGGTTGAATATTTCCGTGATGAAGAGAAAAAAGACGTGCTCTTTTTTGTCGATAATCTATTTCGTTTTTTGCAGGCGGGTAGCGAACTCTCGACATTGCTCGAAGAAATTCCGTCCGAGTTCGGATATCAGCCCACGCTTCAAGCAGAGATCGCCCAATTTGAAAGTCGTCTTACGAGTACTCAGGACGGGCGTGTAACGGCGGTTCAGACGATGTATTTGCCTGCAGATGAACTGAACAACCCAACAGTCGCTGCGGCACTTCCGCATATGGATTCCATCGTCATCCTCTCGCGCGACATAGCGCAGCAAGGAAGATTTCCAACTATGGATCCGTTGCGTTCACGGTCGGTGCTGAATGATCAAAACCGTATTGGGGATAAACATTATAAAGCGCTCACTGAAGCGGTCGATATTTTACAACGGCACGAACAACTCTCGCGCATCGTATCTATCGTCGGTAAAGAGGAATTGTCGGTAGAGAATCAGGTGATTTATGATCGCGGGCAAAAGATCATCAATTATATGACCCAACCATTCTTTAGCGTGGCAGTGCAGACGGGCCGACCGGGAACGTTCGTGAAGCGGGAACAAGTGGTTAGTGATGTACAAGGTATTATTGACGGACGGTACGATACCCTTACGCCAGACGTCTTTCTTTATTTAGGAGACCTAGACGGCTTATCTCGATCATGAGTAAGAATGTACGGGGAATCTCGGTCATTGTTGCCAATACTGATAAGGTGCTGTGGAGCGGTATCGCAGTATCCGTCTCGTCCTTTAATTCGGATGGACCGTTCGATATTTTGGCAGGCCATGCAAACTTCATCACGCTCATTGACCATAAGCCGATCACCATCATTTCAGCCGACAAACAACCGATGATCTACAACTTTAAACAAGCGATTATTTTTGTCGTAAACAATATAGTAAAAATATATGCAGAAGAGTAAATACTACTATCTCGTACAAGCGAGATAACATTAAAAACAAGGGTTTTTTAAACATCTCGTCATGACGAGATGTTTTTTATACAGCTCGATAAAGAGATCATGGCTGATCAGCATTCTTCTAAAAACTGCAGGAGCAGATAATTTGCAAAGATATTTTTTAAAGTAATCGATTGGGTATATTGTGCTACGGTAAAATGATTTTTTGATTCCATCTTCAGGATATTTTTTGAAAATTTTTACGACGACACATGTCCATTATGGACGTATCATTTTTAAAGAAAATCACTTCATGTTATCCACATTTTTTAATTAAAAAACCGTAGGTGATCATGCCGATGTATCCCATAATTAAAAGTAATGAAATATTGCTATCGTTTCTCCGAAAAATGTAAGAAAATATAAAAATTTCGTCGCCCCTCCTTAGCTCTGTATGAATCAATTATTGGACATTGAAAATCAAAAATTTCTCTCGGCAAAAGATGCGGGCAAACGCATCTCCATGGCGTCTGATTACATCAGTCGCCTTTGTCGTGAAGGGAAGCTCAAAGGAAAAAAAATCGGACACGCATGGTATGTCGAAGAAACCGATCTTGACCGCTATGCGTCCGAGCAGATGGCTGAGAAAAAACAGCGATATGAAGAACTAACAAAAAAAAGACAAGAAGAATATCTCACCTATACCCAACAGCCTGTAGCTGCCCTTACGACACCCGAAGCGAATGATGTTTCCAAAGAAAATAGCGAGGTGATGCGGCAGACATCAAAAAAACTCTTTTTTTCCGGGTTGGGTAATACACTACGAGTTTTCGTACGCGTTCCCGCTCTGCGTTATGTGGCAATGGTAATTTTGACGTGTTACGTTACGGCCGCTATTTCGTTAGTGTTCTCGCAAGCGACACCGTCAGTATCGATCGATCGTCCGTCGGCAGCCGTCATGGTCATGGGCGAACAACAAACCGCATCCGTCATTTCTGCATTCATAGATCCGGTGAAAACAGTCGCGTTGCGTGCATATGATTTCGGCCGCTCAGCGATATTGTCTCTTTTGGGCAAACAACAGCCGATAGCCGTAAACACAGAGATTCATACCGCACCTACGGGGACAACCACCGCTCAACATACTGGTGTGTCTCGCGAACCAACAAGTACTCAGGCGCCATCGATCCTTTTGGGTACCAGCTCGGTCGCAGCGAATATCGGATCGGAAGCGCTCAACCGTTTATTGACCATCAATGCCGATGTGCTCATCAAAAAAAGTATCGAAGCAGGTGGCAATGCCACGATTGCCGGCAATAGTGCCGTGGGTGGGACGTTGACTGCCGGTTCTGCAACCGTACGTGCCGATGCCCGCATTGGCGGTAATGTGACCGTAGGCAACAATACGACCCTGGCAGGTACGCTCGGGGTGACGGGTGGAACGCAACTAAGTACGTTACGTGTCTCGCAAGACATATTTGTGCAAGGTACCGGAACCGTGAGCGGTCTCTTGCGTACACCAGGCGGCATTGTCACCGATGGCAGCAATATCGATGCGCGGGGCGGATCCATTTTTGCGCGTAATATTCTCAACAGCATCATTGCAGGACGTAATATCACGATCGACGTTAGCGACCCGAACAATCCGATCATTTCCGCGCGTTCAAGCGGTGGTGGAGGCGGTGGCGGATCGGCCGGCGTCGCTTCGCTTCAGGGTCTGACCGGTTCTCTCAGTTTTACAGCAGGCGACGATATTTCCATAACCGGCCTTACGTTCAGCGTCGTCTCTACACTAGCGAGCGTGCGTGCGCGTGGTGGTTGCATAAACTGTATTACCGAAAACGATGTCGGATTTTCCAATTTGCGTTTAGGTACGACGACTGATCTCACCACCTATCTCAACCTCGGCGGTTCCAATGGCGAAAGCGGATTCGGCATCCGTGCCAGTTCGACGGGTATCGTCGAAGTTAAAAATGACGGTGGTTCATGGTCGACGATAGGCTCGGGTGGCAGCGGTACGGTCAACACCGGCAGCGCCGGAGCGCTCGCATTTTATCCGGGTGCTTCAACGCTCGTCGACGATGCTGCGGGATTGTTCTTCGATTCCACCAATGTACGACTTGGCATCGGCACCACGTCACCATATGCGAAGCTTTCCGTCGCTGGCGATGTCGTCGCCGGAACGATCAATGCGACGACATCGACCTCGACCTTTGCGGGCATCAACCTCACCTCAGGTTGTTTTGCGATCGGCGGCAATTGTATTTCATCTGCAAGCGGCATCACATCGCTCAATGGTTTGACTACCGCATCGCAAATATTCGCATCTTCTTCGGCAGGAACCGATTTCGCGATCATCTCGTCGGGCAATACGCATACCTTTCAACTGCCTTCCGCAAGCGCAGCTGCGCGAGGACTATTGGTCGCAAGCGATTGGATTCTTTTTAATAATAAAATTTCTTCTACGTCACTCGATACGTCGCTTGAACTTGCAAATCTCATCGGTGACGAAACCGGCATCGGCCAATTGCTGTTCAATACCAATGCGACTGCAACCAATCTTTCACTGGCCAGTACGACACTCACTGGTAGCACTGTCTTTGGAAATGCAACCGGTACGAACCTTTCGATTAGTGGTGTGGCATCGACGTCGCAACTTGTCGTCTCGGGTACCGCCACCTCGACGTTTACTAATGGGATCCGTCTTCTTGGCGGTTGTTACCAAACCGCTGACGGTTCTTGTTTGGTGAATTCTTCAATCACTTTTGCAAGCGATTGGATCCAACAACTCAATTACGGTACGCTGGCACTGACGCCATCCACGACAATACCGGTGTGGGTGAAAGGGAATTTGTACGCGTCGTCATCGGCTGTTGTTGCGGGTAATGTACGGGCCGACTCATTCACGGCAACCGGCACTAGTCCAAATATCTTTTCCTATGCTTCCACAACGGCATTGTCGGTTAGTGGTATGGGCTACTTCGGTACTGCCAGTACAAGTAATTTCAAACTTGGCGACAATGCACTCTTCACCTCGCTCTTGGGTTCAGGTCTCGCCAATGTAGGTGGGGCACTCACCTGTAACACGGCAAACGGTTCGACGTTTGGGTGTCTGACCGCGGCGGACTGGGTTGCTTTCAACAACAAAGTATCATCGAC
>CAZWIY010000015.1:12969-13333 GCA_964634575.1 uncultured Candidatus Saccharibacteria bacterium
TCGACCTCACTCTCCGGTCTTGCGCCCATCACCTACAATCCATCAACCGGTATCATCGGCTTTGACTTTTCAACCAACAATGTCTGGACGGGCCACAACCGATTCGTCACCGCTTCGACGACATTACTTTCAACACTCGATACGGTATATGTGGGGAGGAATGCAACCACCACTATCAGAGGTGATCGTGCGACGTCGACCATTGCTGGCGGCCTCAATGTTACCGACATCATCAACGTATCATCGACCACGGCATCCTCAACCTTTGCAAATGGCCTCCGTCTTCTGAGTGGTTGTTACCAAACTGCCGATGGTACGTGTCTTGCCAACTCCACCATCAGCTTCATCAGTGACTGGATCCAAC
>CAZWIY010000016.1:0-669 GCA_964634575.1 uncultured Candidatus Saccharibacteria bacterium
TGGTTTTTCGATGTCCATCTTCTGGGCAGGATGGTCTTGCCATGCAGATTGGAGAGATTGTCTCGCATCAACAAGAAGCAGCCGTAAAATCACGGCACGCCTTTGAGAAAGTAAAGGAGCAATATACGTGGACCAAACGGGCAGAGGATATACTGAGATGGATGTGATATTATGAGCGAAATATGGAAGTGCAATTTAATCAAAAACAGAAGGTACAAGAAGACGAATACGAGCGGCCGTATCATTGGATGCATGATCCGGCAAGTACCGAAGCTCGACTTTATTTTGGCTACCTCTCCCTATGTATAGATTTTCTCAAGGGGCGTGACCCAGAACACACCTCTATTTTAGATGCAGGATGTGGTGATGGACGCTTCCTCTACGAACTTGCTCAGCGTGACTTTGCTGACATCACGGGGACTGATTACTCCGAAAGGGCGCTCGCATTTGGAAGGCTATTTGTGCCACAGGCAAAGTTTATCCAAGGCGATTTTACCAAACTTCCGTTTACGAACGATCAATTTGATTTTATTTTTCTCATCGAAACACTTGAGCATATCCCACCAGATGACATCTCGCCGATCCTTGCGGAGTTTAAAAGAATTCTCAAAAAAGACGGCGCGCTTATCATCACCGTCCCGTCGCTCTACGGCGGTGCACCCGCTATCG
>CAZWIY010000016.1:698-10213 GCA_964634575.1 uncultured Candidatus Saccharibacteria bacterium
CTTTACGGTCAAATCACTCAAAGCATCTATTACGCCGCACTTTACGGTACAAGAAATGATCGGTCAGGATTTCATTCGAAAGACCCATCCTCTCAAATGGTACTACAAACTGATCGATAACTCGTTCTGGGAAATCAAAAAATTGAAACGGCAATACAACTTGAAGATATGGCGAAAGTATTTCAACACCTGTGAGCCCACAGCAGGACGCCGTCTGGTCGCTTTGTGTAAAAAGGTTCTATGATCATCGTTCTTGCTTACCATTCGATCAGTACCGCGAAGTATGAACACGCAGTGACGCCCGAGATGTTTGAATGGCAGCTCCGTTTTCTGCAAAAACGTTGTACGATGATCTCCGTAAGCGAGCTTGTGTCGCTCCTTGAGCATGGAAATGTCAACAGTGGCAAGTATGCCGTCATCACGTTTGACGATGGTGTGCGCGACCTGTATGAAAACGCATTACCGATCTTAAAGAAGCTCAATATTCCCGCCACTATTTTTATGATTACCGGTTTTGCAGAAAAGACGCACACCAATGCTTCCGGGATCACTTTCACGTACCTCGATTGGGATGAAATGAAAGCGATGGGGGAGGGCGGCCTTGTTGACATACAAAGCCACACGCACACGCATCCGCTTCTGACTACCTTGTCGGAGCGCGAACAAGAGGAGGAATTTCTGAAATCGAAGCACGAGATCGAAATACACCTTGGAAGCGTGGCGGATCGTTTGGCATATCCGAAGGGGAATTATGACGACAGGGTAAAAGGGATTGCCGAAAAATATTTCAGCTATGCGTTTGGTCCGGTGGGAATTATCGAACGCGCCGATCACGTAGATCACATGGCTTTGCCGCGCATCATCGTCTCGGCCAACCTCCCGCTATGGAAATTTCGATTGATGATACACTCATGGTATTGGCGATTGCGCGCCTTACGTAATCGTATACAAAAAATCGATCTCGCACAAAAATCATATGCCAAAGATATCTAATTTCTTACATCGTCTTACCAGTGCCGTTTCGCTTGGCGATGGTATGTTCCAGAAATTTCTGCTCGCTGGATCCTACGTATGGCTATCTGTCAGTCGGAAAATGGGGTTAAAGGCGGAACTGCCGGTGTTTATTCCTGTCCGACTCGCTTTTAATAACCGCTCGTTTACATTTCATTTGCGGCACCAAGTCGACTTTGATGTCCTTCGGGATGTATTTGTTCAAGAGGAATATAATCTCCCGATCGTGGACGATCCAAAGATCATTTTTGATCTTGGCAGCAATGTCGGCGTAACCGTGATCTACTTTGCACTGAAATACCCTAAGGCCACGATACATGCTTTTGAGCCAGATCCGAAAAATATCGCTCTTTTCAAGAAAAATACCAAGCAATTCAAAGAACGCACGGTCTTACATGAAAAAGCGGTACATTGGGATCCTAATGTAAAAGAAATAACCTTCTATCAAAATCCTGCCTATCATTGGTCTTCTTCATTATTTGAACAAGGAGCCGGGTTAAAGAAAATCGTTGTTAGTACGGTAACGCTTGAAGAAGTAATGGATGAGTATCGTATTGATGAAATAGACATAATGAAATTCGATATCGAAGGAGCCGAATACGATCTATTTAAATCATTTACGCGTCTTGGGAACATAGTCTGGTATGTTGGGGAGGTACACCCGCATGTTTTCAAAAAAACAACGGAATCATTCATAGAACTGTTCAAAGGGCATGAGGTTATTTCGAGAGAAGGACGTATCGTTGCTATGCATAAAAAGTCGTGAATAAAATATATGGCAACCGTTCCTTCCGTCAGCGTAATTATACCAACATACAATCGCAAGGAGCTCGTGCCTCGTGCGGTTGACAGTATTCTCGCTCAGACGGTGCAGGACTTTGAAATTATCATTGTCGACGATGGTTCGACCGATGGCACTGAGACCGAAATAAAAAGACGATATAGCGATACGCGGATTCGTTATGACCGACTTGAAAAGAATAGCGGCGTGCATGCAGCCCGAAACAGGGGGCTCGATCTCGCGCAAGGAGAATACGTCGTACTGCTTGATAGTGATGATGAGCTCTTGCCTCACGCTTTACGGGAAGGAGTTGAAGTTATGCAAGGAGATAATACGATCGGCTGGTGTGCGGCGGCATTTAAAACAGACAACGGCATTTTGACCGGATTCGATCTTTCAGAAGATGGATATATTACTTATGAAGACGTGCTTTGTGAAAGACGCTACCGTTCACATAAAAATTGTTTCGCTATGCTTCGACGCGGCCTTGTAAAGAATATCCGATACGCAGCACCGAATGTCGATTTCATTTTTTTCCGACAGGTTGCAAAAAGTTCACGTGTATATTGGATTGCACAATCCTTTGGTATATACCATGTGTCTAATGATCCGTCATCGCTCCACATCAGTAGGCGTAAGCCTAATATTAAACGATCAATACAACGTGCTCTGGCCCTTGAGCAATTTGTCAAAGTTTTTGAGAAAGATTTTTGTACACATTGTCACGTCAATCTCGGCTCCTATGCGTATGGTGCAGCAGTTGGCCTTTTGCTTGACGGGAAAAAAGGGAAAGCACTACGACTGTCGTGTAAGGCTTTTTACTCACAGCCAAGACTACATCATGGACTATTTCTTATATTTGTGATTCTTCCATTTTCTTCACCCGTACTTCGTCTTTTGTTTCAGTTGAAAGCGTATTGGTTGAAAACAAACAACCCTTCATGATGAAGGGTTGTTTGTTTTATACGTACCCGAACAGATTACTGGAGAGTCTTTACCTCATAAAGGTAGTTGTATATCGTTAATGGACCTCCGTTATTGTGTGCAGTATAACTTGCGTAAAAGGCGTTTCCAGATGCTGAAGGCGTATAGTCTGATCCTCCATTGTGGAAAGAAACAGTTGGGCTAACTGGCTTGCTTCCTACGGAGTCATTCCATATATACGCATCTATCCAGTTTTGAGGCGCAGCAGAAATATCAATCTCCACAGCAAATGTATCTGTGTTATTGAAGGTGAAAGGAATAGTACCAGTTGCCTTTACTACATCATTATCCATGATGTACAAGACACCGTCTCCTGGAGGGTCAAACTTTACCCCATAACCTTTTGTAAGATTAGAAAAACTGCTAGATATCCCCTTAATTCCAACACCACGATTCTCCCAACCGTCAGGACTCACTAGATTCGGACCACCAAACTTATTAACAATGGAGATGCCACTTGTAGTTGCAATGTCTGTGCGGTAGTATTCACATCCCCCGTGCAGACTACCAATATGCTTTAGACGGTTTGTGTCAATACTAAGAGAGGCCCCCGTGCCAGCACAAAGTGTAGTCCATCCATTGCCGATATCAGAATTGTCTGACCGATTGAAGTCATCAGACAAATAAACAATCGGTTGTTGTGTTTCCGAATCTTGATAATCAAGGGAAAACGAACCAAGATAATTTGTTCCATCAAAGACAAAGCGAATCACATCAATAGCATTACTGTCTGTGGTCAGGGTAGGTGCATTTCCACCTGGCCATTTGACGGACGATGGCCAATCTACCGTCCTTCCCCCCGTGCTATCTTGGTTGAGAATTAAGGTGTACTCTCCTCCAGCTTTACCATTTGTAAATGAAAGATCGGTATTGCTTGCGCCCAACGTCAAAGCATGTATATTGCCGTCGTTCCAATTGATTGTGGCAGCTGAAGATGAGGCGGTTGAAGTGACTAACCTGCTATAGATTGCACCAGACACGTCTAATCTATGTTGGGGGTCTGTATTGCCAATGCCGACATTACCATTGTCGTTCACAAAA
Organism: uncultured Candidatus Saccharibacteria bacterium; assembly: GCA_964634575.1. GTDB lineage: Bacteria > Patescibacteriota > Minisyncoccia > Phycocordibacterales > UBA12088 > CAZDRD01. Next base: position 4,516 of record CAZWIY010000016.1, read on the forward strand.
AGGTAGCTTGCCCCTAAAGAGACAAGCGGAAGTAAGATAAAAAAGACGAAAACAGAAATAAGAATCGATGTTAATGTTTGTTTCATTATTTTTTAATAGAGAGATTACTAATAACCAAAATATATCAAAAGATTAAAAGTTACGTCGAGTACATTATGTGCATAACTCTTTACCTTGGACGTAAACTGGCCTGTTACATCGCCGAGCGTATCATTGCTTGGCAAGTCTATTTTTGATGAAAAAGTGTCCACACCAAAGCCGCAAGCTCGGTGCATTTCATGAGCATGATGCCTGCAATGAGGCCGTAGAGTCCGAAGAAGTAGATGAGTGCGACGGTGATCCCAAGACCAAACACCACATCAATGGCATTGATAAGGTATTGAACTTTCAGCATCCCTTTTGCCTTAACGACGGTCGTTAAAAGCGTCGTCCATATGGTGAGTATGATCGTTGGAGCATAGAGTTGCGAGAGAAATACCGCATTCATATATTGAGGAAAAAATATCGAAAAAAAGAGCGGGGCAATGCCGATATACAGTAATACGCCGCCCGTTACCATCAGTGTAAATGGCAAGGTTTTTCTCACGAGCGAACCGAAGGTGCCCAAGGCCCATTCATCTTTCGCCATCTTGGGAAAAAGGATCGGTTCGATCTGTGCGGTGACCGAGCGCATCTGTTCGGTGGGCGCGATAGCGAAATAAAAGATGGCCACTGCCTGCGCTCCTAAAAAATGAAAAAGGAGTATATTTTGAAGGTTGCCGCTGAGACCTCCAAAGACTCCAAGAATACTTAGATGTCTGCCGTACCGCATGGCTTCATGGTCCACGAGACCTTGGGCAAAGTCATGTCGTACGGTAAATCGGTACCATACCCATTGCATGACAGTGAGCGGTAGGAGATACGCAAGTAAAATGATCAGCAGATTGTCGGTGAACCACAGTGCGCCGACGGTACAGATGAGCGATACTACCTGCGTGACGAGGCGATAGTAGGTCGAGAGATCGAAACGCTTCACCGCCTGCAACAATGCGTCATATAGAGAAAACGTATCCTTGAAGGGGATGAAGAGCGAGCCGAGTGCGATGCCGCTTGCGATCACGAGGTTGCCGTTAAAAAAGTAATAGCCAGCCGTGCCCAATCCCGCAATGAGGCCAAGGAAGCCAAAACGCATTTTCTCTTTGAGGGCCGGGTATATGGTGCCGCCGAAACCGCGGCTTGCCGCTCGCGTGACAGCGGTACTCATCCCTGCAAGCGTCGTCAGGCTCAAGATGCCCAATATAGAAAGGATGAAGCGATAATGGCCGAATGTATCCTGCGAAATGAAATTAGCAAACGCCCAGGCGCTTACGAGTGAGAAAAGCGCAAGCACCACTTGGCTGGTCATCAGCCATGCACTGCTTTTTGCCAAATATCGGACATCGGTTTCAAAGCGATGTTCCAGCCAGTCAAGTGTCCGGGTGATGTGGGCGCGCATGCATTCCATACTAGCGTATTTTGTTGTTTATGACACTTGTGATAATATGGCTTGCATGCAGACCAAGACCATACTCCGCTTCGGCATCCTTGCAGGCGTGTTCGCCATTCCCTTCATCCCGTTCATTATTTCAGGCAGTATGTTTTTCCCGTATATCACGGGAAAAAATTTCACGTTCAGGATCATCGTCGAGATCATCTTTGCGCTGTGGATCGTGCTCGCGCTTCATGATGCGGCCTATCGTCCGCGCTTTACCTGGCTCAACGTCGCACTACTGACATTTTTGATCGTGATCGGTATTGCCGATGCGTTCGGAGTCAATTTCTTCCAAAGTTTCTGGAGCAATTTCGAGCGTATGGAAGGATACATCACCTTGCTTCACTTGGCCGCATACTTCCTGGTCGCTTCGACGGTACTTGCGACTGAGAAAATGTGGAATGCGCTTTGGGTCGTATCGCTTGGCGCCGCAACCCTGATGGCGTGTATCGGCCTTGCACCGGTCGTGGCGACACTTGGCAATCTCGCTGCGGCACCACGCATCGATGCGACGCTCGGAAACCCGATCTACCTCGCTATCTACAATGTCTTTCACATTTTCATCGCGCTCTACCTATGGGCAAAAGCGCGTGGGTGGCAGCCATGGCATGCGGCATATCCGATCATCATCGTGCTGCAGCTTTTATCGTTGTTTTTCAGCCTGACGCGCGGTGCGGTGGTGGGACTTTTCGGCGGCCTTATCATAACGGCAACATTGATCGCGTTGTTTGAACGAAAACGGCCCATATTGCGTAAAAGCGCGATGGGTACTCTTGCGATACTGGTGGTCATCATCGGAGGATTTTTGGCGATCAAAAATACGCAGTTTGCACAGACGGCACCGGTGCTTTCGCGTTTCGCGACGATCTCTCTGGAAGGAGGCGGAACTATCGCCGCGCGGTACATGATCTGGAACATCGCATGGCAAGGCGTGAAAGAACGCCCGATCCTTGGCTGGGGACAGAACAACTTCGATTATGTTTTTGCAAAATACTACACGCCCGACATGTACGGCCAGGAACCGTGGTTTGACCGTACGCACAACATCGTCTTTGACTGGCTCATTGCTGGTGGTTTCTTGGGACTGATCACGTACCTCGCTATCCCGCTTACTACCCTCTACTATCTTTGGTTCTATCGTCGTCGCGAAAGCATGATGGACGTCACCGAAAAGTCTTTGTGGACGGGACTCTTGGCTGCCTACATGTTCCACAATCTCTTTGTGTTCGATAACCTTGTCAGCTACGTGCTCTACATGACCGTACTTGCTTTTATCGCATGGCGCGTTGCACAACAGCTGCCATCGTCGGACAAAGTGGCAAAAACCGTTTCCGAGACGACAACGCAATTTGTTTCATTGCCCGTCGGTCTTATCGCGGCAGTCGTGTTGGTGTGGTCACTCAATATTCCTTCAATACAAGCATCGCAAAATCTTATCCGTGCGCTTTCTCAGCAGCCGGAGGGTCCCACAAAAAATCTTGAGTACTTCAAGTTAGCGCTTGCAAACAAAACGATCGGTCGACAGGAAGTTCGTGAACAACTTTTGCAGGTAGCAAATCAAACCGTGGGACTGCAAGGCTTGTCCGATACGGTAAAAATGCAATTCTTCACTCTTGCGAAAGATGAAATGGATGCCGAACTCACACGCAATCCCGACTCAGCGCGCCTGCAACTGTTCATGGCATCGTTTCTGGTACGATTCGGGCAAAACGATCTTGCAATGCAGCGTTTGGAAAAAGCGCGCGAGCTCGCTCCGAAGAAACAAATGGTATTATTCCAGATGGGCGAGTTATACTTGCGCACTGGTAAAACTGCCGAGGCGCTCGCGTTGTTCAAGCAAGCGTATGATCTTGATCCGCGTTACGACGAAGCACTCAAGTTCTACGCGCTTGCCGCGCTCTATGCGGGCCAATCCAACCTCAGTGATTCGCTGCTTATCGGACGGTACGGCACGACGACGATTGACGATCCGCGGTTCCTCTCCGCGTATAGCCAGGCGAAACGGTACGATGTGGTGATCCCCATACTACAAGCGCTCATCGGGAAAGATCCGACCAATCCGCAGTACCACGTACAACTTTCTGCGGCATATTTTGAAGCGGGGCAGCGCGCCAAAGCCATTGCGGTCTTACAAGATCTTGAACGCACCCAGCCGCAATATAAAAGTCAGCTTGATGCTTTTATCAATGACATCCGCGCAGGACGACGTCCGCAAGGTGCGCAATAGTTGACATTTTTCCCGTACACGCTACTATAGTAGATGAGTGCGCAAGTGCTCTAAAAAATGAAAAACTGCGTAAGTCCCCCGTCACCATGGGGGGTTTGCGTTTTTACTTTTCTTTTTTATATACAATGCTATACTCAACGTAATCGTTTTCATGTGTGGAGGGCGGCGGCACTCACAAAGTTTTTCATTTTTACTTGGAGCACGCTCCCGCTCTCCATATATGGACGCGATAGGCAACTATGGAGATACAAGAAGCAGTACGCTTGAGTGACTATACGACGTTTCGGCTGGGAGGAGATGCGCGATATTTCACTGTCGTTCACGACATCGACGAATTGCGCGAAGCGGTCGCATGGAGCAAGGATCAAGGCCTTGCATTTTTTGTTTTGGGGGGCGGATCAAACATGCTCATACGCGATCGAGGTTTTGACGGTCTGGTCATCAAGATGGAGTGTATCGGCGTATCGTTTAAAGAAAAAGCAAACGGCATCGTCGAGGTAATCGCCGGTGCCGGAGAAAACTGGGATGCGTTTGTCGGGCAAACGGTTATGCAGGGTCTCTATGGTCTTGAAAATCTTTCCGGGATACCTGGCACGGTCGGTGCTGCTCCTGTCCAAAATATCGGTGCATATGGCGTTGAGGTCAAAGACGCTATTGCATGGGTGGAAGTGTATGATGCCGATCATGATATCGTACGCACGCTCGATGCATCCCGATGTCAGTTTGGATATCGAGACAGTATCTTTAAGACAAAAGCATACAAGCGATGCATCATCATGCATGTTGCATATATGCTCGCGAAAAACGGAACGTTGCGTTTGGGGTATAAAGATGTACAAACCTATTTTGAGGGTCGCAATACGGTATCGCTTGCCGATGCACGCAGCGCCGTTATCGCAATACGTGCAAAAAAATTTCCCGATCTTTCCAAGGTCGGAACGGCCGGATCGTTTTTTAAGAATCCTGTCATTACGCAAGCGCATTACGATGTATTGAAAGCGCAGTATGGCGACGTACCGGCATATCCTGTAGGAGAAGGAAGAGTGAAAATACCAATCGCATGGTTTCTCGATCGTCTCGGATGGAAAAATACGCAGCGTGGACATGTCGGCACGTGGAGTGCACAACCGCTGGTCTTGGTCCACTATGGTCACGGCAGTAGCGACGAACTACTAGCACTTTCCGATGAGATCATTGAAGATGTGCGTACGCGCACGGGTATCACGCTTGAAAAGGAAGTATGCGTGATATAAAAATTTTTAAAAAAATAAAAATTGAATATACATGAAAAAATATTTTCAAATTTATTTTTTATAAATGAAAATATTTTTTAAGTTATCCACATATTTTTTAAAAAAAATATTGTATCAATATTTTGCATGACACATAATACATAGAAGGAAATGTTTCTTGAAAAATTTTTGGTCGAAGAAACATTCATTAGTTCATAATTTCGAACACTAACATGGCAGCAAAAAAGAAAGCAGCAAAAAAGACTGCAAAGAAGAAAACAACAAAGAAGCGCAAATAGTCTTTGTTTGATGACGACTGCAAACATCCCGCAACTATGCGGGATGTTTGCTTTTATGGTATACTCCTTCCATGTTTTCTTTTGGGAATTTATTTCAAAAAGACGGCACGCAGACCGTCAAAGCGTACGAGCCCCTCATCAAAAAAGTCGCGGCATTCGAGGCGGAATTGTCGGCGCTCTCCGATGAGGCGTTGCGCCAAAAAACACCTTATTTCAAGGAAAAATTGGCCGAAGGAGCAGGTCTTGACGCTGTTTTGCCGGAAGCCTTTGCGGTCGTGCGCGAAGCCTCAAGGCGTGTGTTGGGAGAACGGCATTACGATGTGCAGATCATCGGGGGTATCACGCTCCATAATGGCAATATCGCCGAGATGCGCACCGGCGAAGGCAAGACGTTGGTCCCGACGTTGCCCGCATATCTCAATGCGCTTGA
>CAZWIY010000016.1:10223-12996 GCA_964634575.1 uncultured Candidatus Saccharibacteria bacterium
GTGGTAACAGTTAATGACTATCTTGCAAAACGAGATGCAGTATGGATGGGACAAGTCTACGCGTCGCTCGGTCTTTCGGTGTCCGTCATCAATGCGTTCGCATCATATATGTATGATGCGACGCATGTAAACAATAAAGAGGATAAAGAACGCGATCAACTCGGTGCATTCAAAGTCGTACATGAGTTCTTGCGTCCATGCACGCGACGGGAAGCATACGAAGCGGATATCACCTATGGCACCAACAACGAATTCGGTTTCGATTATCTGCGTGACAATATTGAATACGATGTACATGAACTGCGTCAACGCGATCCGCATTTTGCGATCGTCGACGAGATCGACTCGATTCTCATTGATGAGGCCCGGACGCCGCTCATCATCTCTGCGCCCGCCCAAGAGTCCGAAGATCTGTATGCCAGGTTTGCGGATATCGCCCGTCGTCTTGAAAAAGATACTGATTTTGCAGTTGATGAAAAGCAGCGCGCCATTACGCTCACCGAAGCCGGTATCGAAAAAGCGGAACAATTGCTGGGCGTCGAGAACATTTACACCGATAAGGGTATCAAATACGTGCACCATCTCGAAACGGCGGTGCGCGCGAAAGCATTGTTCGAGCGCGACAAGCATTACGTAGTTCGCGACGGAGAGGTCATTATTGTCGATGAATTTACCGGTCGCATGCAACCGGGACGACGCTGGTCGGAGGGTTTGCACCAGGCAGTCGAGGCAAAAGAGGGTGTGGCGGTGCAACGTGAGTCACGCACGTTTGCCTCCATCACCTATCAAAATTATTTCCGCATGTACAAAAAACTGGCAGGTATGACGGGTACCGCGACGACATCGAAAGAAGAATTCTATTCCGTCTACGGTCTCGATGTCGTAACGATCCCCACCAACAAACCGGTGGCGCGTATCGATCACAACGATCTTATCTTCATCAATGAACGTGGAAAGTACAAGGCGATCGCAAAGAAAGTGAAGGAGCTTCACGACAAAGGCCAGCCGGTTTTGATCGGTACGGTTTCCATCGAAAAAAACGAACAACTGTCAGAGTATTTACGCAAAGAAAGTGTGCCGCATGAAATTCTCAATGCGAAAAATCATGAACGCGAAGGCGAGATCGTCGCTCAGGCGGGGCACCAGGGTCGTGTGACGCTCGCGACCAACATGGCCGGTCGCGGTGTCGACATCAAGCTTGGCGGCAACCCGGCGACCCCTGAAGTTTACGAAGCGGTGAAAGAGAAAGGGGGGCTCTTTGTGTTGGGTACCGAGCGGCATGAAGCACGGCGTATCGACGATCAGTTGCGCGGCCGTGCCGGACGACAGGGCGATCCGGGCGAAACACAATTTTATGTTGCGCTCGATGATTCATTGATGCGGGTGTTTGGCAATGCCGATACCATCAGGCGCGTGATGACGCGTGCCACGCAAAGCGAAGACGAGCCGATCCAGCATTCGCTCATCACCAAGACGCTTGAAAATGCCCAGAAACGCATCGAAGGTTTCCACTTTGATGCCCGTAAACATGTACTCGCGTTTGATGATGTTCTCAATCAACAACGGCTTGCTATGTATACGCAGCGTCGTAAATTATTGGTGGGCGCGCAAGACGATGTCGCTGCGTATCTCGATCTGATCATTGCAGGCGACATCGATATGCAGGCAGTGATCGAAGAAAAAAAGAAATTACTTGGCGAGGAAGAATTTTATCATGTCGCGCGCAGGCTCTGCTTGCAGACGATCGATCTTTTTTGGCTTGAACACCTTGAAATGATGGATTATCTGCGTTCGTCAGTAAACTTGCGCGCATATGGCCAGCGCGATCCTTTGATCGAGTATCGCAAAGACGGTCTACGCCTCTTTCGAGAACTTGAGGCCGCTATTGCGGAGCAGATCACCAAGCTTTTGCCGTCACTTGGCGCAGGAGCGTTTGTCAGGGAAGAAGAACAGATGAAAAAAGAAGCGGCACAAGCACAACAGCAAGCGCATGCGGAAGATACATCGGGAGCTGCTGTACAGCGACAGCCTGTTCGCAATACTGATGAAAAAATCGGTCGCAACGAGATGGTTACCATCACCAGCGGTACAGAAACCCAGACACTCAAATACAAAAAAGCCGAACCGCTCCTTCAACAGGGGTGGCGCATAGTCAAATAGACAACGTTCGCAGGTACTTGTACACATTTTTGCCTAGAATCGACTATTTTTTAGGTGTTCTTGGGGGTATACTCAAAGGGACATTGGCACGGGCGGTATGTTTTTCCCATTTTGCCTCTACGAAACCCTGCCAGTGTAATTTTCCATACCTTACCCATGAAAATACTAATGTTTGGATGGGAATTTCCTCCGTTCAACAGCGGAGGTTTGGGCGTTGCTTGTTATGGCTTGACCCGCGGACTGCTCAGAGAAGGGGCACGAGTTACTTTTGTCTTGCCGAGAAAAATACCCGTCAATCTTCCGGGCTGCACGTTTGTTTTTGCCGACGAAGCGGAGCCTACCGATGCACGCCTGCTGCGCTCGCTTTTATCGGGGTATCTTTCGGAAGAACAGTACCGTGCGCTCAAAGAGCGTTATCCGGAATTGGGGAGCGGGATGGGTTTGTTTGATGAAGTGGTGCGCTACGGTGCTCTCGCTCGTATGATCGCGCAGAGTCAGGATTTCGACGTGATCCATGCGCATGATTGGCTGACGTTCCTTGCGGGAATGGAAGCGAAGGCGGCAACCGGCAAACCGCTCATTGCGCACATGCACGCGACCGAATTTGACCGCA
>CAZWIY010000017.1:0-12813 GCA_964634575.1 uncultured Candidatus Saccharibacteria bacterium
AAAGATCAGTAGGCATACTTTATTACGCTCATTAAACAGATCTTTTTGAAAAATCTTCTAGCATTTGCTTTATGATCATTGCTATTTCTGGATAATTCTTGAGAGCATCCAAATAATCGGCAACGGTGCCGTGATAATGTTCAAAAAAATCTTGCGCCAAAGCAAGTTGCTTGGCTGCTTCCACATCTCCGCGATCTTCTGCAGCAAGTTTTTTTTGCTCAATTGCCTCCAAGATAAGATGTGTCTCGGTAAACCACATGTCTGCATGCTCACTGCCCGGCTCAAGGGGTACAATCCTGCCACGTATATCTACCCCTCCCTGATCCTCGATCAGTTTTTCAGCGGCCTCAGGGGCTGAGTCAATAAGTCCCCCGATCTCTACCGCCACTTCACGACGCTTCTCCACACCCCTTTCGGCTTCTGAAACATATGATGGAAGCGATTCGTGATTCATTGCGGCGAGTATAACATGGTTTTTCTATCCTGCTATGTGTACAAACATTTTCCTCATTTGCAAAATGCCATGTCAAGAAGTTATAACGCAACGTTCGTCAAGTATTACCGACACCACAGTTTTCTTATGAGCTGGTAGGCAATCTTTGCGATCACCAATATCACGCCAAGGTAGAACCCGATCTCAACCACGCGCAACAAAAAGCCGAGCATGCCGATCGTGACGCTTGCGACGACGTCATTGATAATAAGTACCAAACGTTGCAGATGCCCCAACCACGCCTCACGCAAGGCGGCAGCATCGATAATGTTGTAATCGCGCACATCGACACGGAACAACGACCGATTCGTATGATCCACGGCGGAGCCACCTGCCCGCAAAGCATCGAGCTGTTGAGAAACCGCCAAAGAACGTTGTGAGAGTTGTTCGATCTGTGACACTCTATTGTCGATCGCGGCCGCGATCGCATCCGCATCGCCGGACGAAGCAGCATCTTCCGTTAGTTTTTTATTGTAGGTATCTGCATCTTGCATTGCATCCTGTAACGCAACCAATTCACTTTCAAGCGCCTGTTGTCTGCTGGTAGGATCGCCCGATACAGTTTTCTCTTGATACGGTTCGCTTTGTATGTTCGATGAAAACTCGACCGGCTTGAGTTCTTGTAACGAGTGTATCACTCCTGGCGTATCGCTTTGTGGAACGAGAAATGTAAAACTACACCCATGACGACCACGTACCACCGACGTAAAAGTGATGTACTCATACTCTTGCCATGATGCCAGGGCATCGCACAGCCGGTCTGTTTTCCCGGTGCGCAGTGACGCATGGTATTCATCGGGAAGACGCAGCGATGTTGTTACTACATCGCTTGTGTCCGATATCCTGGGTGGAATGCTGGGCAATGAACCGACTGCTACTTGCGCTTCGCGGCCACGCATCGCAACGCCGCCATCATAACGATACATGCCGGTTGCAAACTGATCACGATGTCCGACCAAACCGCGCACGCTGACGGCAATCAACCCTACGACGATCGCAAGCGCTACCACACCGATCGCTCCGACGGCGGCAACGCGCCACAAGGACACATGCTTCATTTCTTTAAACGTCATGCCCTTCAATATTTTTTTCATAGCGATACGTATTGAAAATAGTTAGTGCTTGCCCTTAAGTGTACGGTGACCGGCACACTGGGGCAAGAGCGATGCGGTGGATAGCAGCTACGCGAGGTCGGCAACCTTCGCGATGAGGTCGGCGATACTAAATGGTTTTGCAATGTATGCATCTACTTCAACATGTGCGGCGACATCATCGACATTGGGATGCGCCGAAAGTAAAATGATGGGGATCTCTTTGGTACGCTTATGCGCACGTAATTCTTGAGCGACTTGTCCGCCGTCTTTTCCGGAGAGTAGAAAATCCAACAATATGAGATGCGGCGCAAACGTCCGTGCATACGCGACCGCATCATCGCCGCGCATGAGCGTCATGACCTCGTAGCCTTCCAGATGCAAAGCCACCTCGATAGCCTGACAAATGGCACGATCGTCGTCGATGACCAGCACGCGTTTCTTCATGCTTATTATAGTAGCATGTATGGCGCATATGGTCGCGCAACCACCTACTGAGCGTTGGGATCAAGCTCCGGCAACACGACGCTTCCCGGGCAAAAACTGAGGCCATATTCGATGCCCACACTGTTTTCATCAACCCAATAGGGTACCGTCACCGTTATATTGAGCTTACAAAGGTTATCTTTAGGCAGTTCGAGCACTTCGAGCAACTTATCTTGTGCAAGTTTTCGCGTCCAACCAAGCGGAGTAGATAGCAGCGAAACGACAAAATAATTACCCGTGCTGTTATAATAGATATTATAGTCGTCTGTTGCGGCAACTTCGTAATCCCCATGATCAGTTGTTGGACGTGACTTTTCTTCAACACGCTGTATATATGTGGTATCAACCGTTGATACCCCGGCACCCGTCGATCCGCTTGATGTTGAAACAACAGTCGATGTACCCATTCCCGATGAGGAACCGAACGGTTCCTGACTCGACACCCCCACATCGATAACATCAGGCAAATGATGCTCACTTTTTCTCCATCCAAACCACCAGAAAAACACTGCTCCTATAATTAGCAAGATGAGTATGATAAGAAAAAATATCTTTTTCATGATGATGTTTAGTGTTTCCTACAAATATTCGGATTGTATCCGGGGAATTTGCACACGCAATTTGCTCCCCATTGACTCCAGTTTGACCCTCCCTTTGAAAGGGTTGCTGCATATTGCATATTAAAGATAGGATCTTTTGCCTTTGCAACACATTTGTCAAACAATGTGCGGTCAAACACTCTGCATTGATAATTTCTATAACATGTACCAGTGGCAGGATCACAAAATGCTTTTGTACAACCAAGGCCGATATCATGCACGGTCAGATTGATCTGGAAAAGACCCCACGAAAAAGAATTGCCATCTTTACATCGGTCAACTTTACTGCCAAGATTCGGGTTGCCGCCACTCTCGCCCTGACAAATACCCGCCGCCATGTACGCATTTCCTCCAAAAACACCGCTCAGAGCCGCGACGCTGCATCCACCGGAATTTGGCGCCGGACATCCACGATCACCAGGATATTTGATATTGTCTGGTGGCTTTGTAGAATCATCAAGAGGTGGGGACCCAAGTTCTCCCGCACGTGGTTTTTCAACAACCCGACAATCACGGTCGCTTGTGAGACCGCATAACACTTCATTCCACGGTCCCCAGTTTTGCGGCCCATCGCCATACAGCACTTTCATAATAATGTCGATGATCATCCACCCGGCAAGCACTAACACAAGGCCAAGCAGCACATCCCAGAAAATATGATGGGCTTTTGAAATATTGCCCGGATTTGCCGAAGAGAGCAGATAGAGCGCGCCGGCGTAGGCGAACATGATGGCCGCAATGACCACCGCCATAAACACCGCAAGCTGAATAAGGTTTTGTGCAAGCGTGACCAGGCCACAGGTTGTGCATTCATCGTAAATGCACATGTACTGATTACTTTCCGGTTGATTCTCCGGCCCATCCCACTCAAACGTTACATGTACATTGTTGCCGCACGGCACCAAACCTCCCGAAGGAAAAAACGGGAATTGCGCAAAAGCGACATAGGGCGAAAAAAACGAGACGAAAAGCGCGAAAACAAAAGCCACCCCAAACAAGCGTTGCATGACTTCATCATACGTCACACACTCGCGCAAACAAGCGTTGCATGGGGATAGCGTCTGAAATCCGATTATATGTTACAGTACAGATCATGAAGGAACTGTGGTATCGATCCCGCGCGCAGGTGGTCAGATTTTTTTATCGCTCTGTGGCAAAGCCGATCTTTTTTCAAATGGATCCCGAGACGATCCATCACCACATGATCGGTATGGGAAAACTGTTAGGCAGTTTCTGGTTTGGCAGATTTGCGACACGCATACTCTTTTCTTATGAACATCCGGCGCTTGAGCAGACGGTGCTGGGGATCAAGTTTAAAAATCCTATCGGCCTTTCGGCAGGCTTTGATAAAGATGCACAAATTGTTCCCGTCATCAAAGAAGTCGGCTTCGGTTTTGAGGAGGCCGGTTCCATCACCGCTCTGCCCTGCGCCGGCAATCCCAAGCCGCGTATGTGGCGCCTCAAGCAGACCAAGTCGCTCGTGATTCATTATGGCCTCAATAACAAAGGCGCGAACATCATTGCACAGGCACTACGAGGCAAGACATTTGCTATGCCGCTTGGTATCAGTATCGCGAAAACCAATTGCAAAGAAACCGCGGAGACCAAGGCAGGTGTCGCGGATTATATCGCTGGTGCGAAAGAATTTTTGGATATCGGCGATTACATGACGCTCAACGTCAGCTGCCCCAATGCCTACGGCGGCGAACCATTCCACGACCCGCAATCACTTGAGCTGCTTTTGACCGAGTTTGAAAAACTTGCGTATACAAAACCGGTCTTTGTAAAAATTTCTCCCGATCTGCCGTTTGCACAGGTCGATGAGATCCTCGATGTACTCATGCGCCACAAAATACACGGCATCATATGCGGCAATCTCACCAAAGATCGCAGTGACCCTTCCATACTCGAACCAAAAGAAACCATCCCGCCCCAAGGCGGTCTCAGCGGCACGCCGACGCGCAAGCGCTCGACCGATATGATACGACACGTGTATGAACAAACGCATGGCAAGCTCATCATCGTGGGCGTCGGCGGCACCGCGACCGCAGAAGATGCGTACGAAAAAATAAAGGCCGGCGCGACGCTCCTTGAAATGATCACCGGTATGATCTTTGAAGGCCCGCAAGTGGTGGGAGAGATCAACCAAGGACTCGTCGCCCTTCTCAAGCACGACGGCTACAAAAATATATCAGAGGCAGTAGGTAAAGACGTACCGATCAAGATCGCGGCAGTATAAGTTACGCGGTACGAATTTCTTTTGCGACAATGGTGCCATCGGATGCAATCTGATAGCAGATCACCTGTCCCGTACCGATCTCGACGTCAGCTATTTTTTCTTCATCGAGATCTTCGATGTGTTTGGTGAGCGCGCGCAAGGTATTGCCGTGCGCGACGATGATCGTGTTGCGCCCCAGCGCAAGATCAGGCACGATCGTTTCGATATAGTACGGCACCGCTCGTGCATGTACGTCTTTGAGCGTTTCACCTTCAGGGATCGGCACATCCCAACCACGTCGAAGCGCATTGAACGCATCTTCGCCGATCTCTTCCTTGATCTGCCATTTGTTCTTGCCGGTGTGAATGCCGTAATGACGCTCGTTGAGCGCGGCATGACGCACAGTGTCGAGGTCGTCTAAGCCAAGCGCGTTTTTTATTTCATCGAGTGTCTGATGCGTACGCTTCAAGAGGGACGTGTGCGCTCGATGAAGCGGAATGTCGACAATAGCCTCGCCAGCACGGCGCGCCTCTTCACGCCCTTCATCGGTAAGGTCGACGTCGCTATGCCCCGTCCAGAGGCCGAGGTGATTCCAAGCCGATTTGCCGTGTCGTACCAAGATAAGATGTGCCATAATGCAACTTCATTTTTATATTTTAATATTTTTATTTTACGATATCTCCCGCAAACATCGCTTTGTCGCCAAGCTGTTCCTCGATGCGCAGAAGTTCGTTGTATTTTGCGACACGGTCGGTGCGCGACATCGAGCCGGTTTTGATCTGCCCTGTACCAAGTCCCACCGCAAGGTGTGCAATCGTCGTGTCTTCGGTTTCGCCCGAGCGATGTGACATGATCGCCTTCCATCCGGCAGCATGCGCCATGTCGACCGCTTGAATCGTTTCAGTCAACGTGCCGATTTGATTTACTTTGATGAGAATAGCGTTGCCCGCTTTTTCTTGTATCGCCCGCTCTAAAAATTTCACATTGGTGACCAACAAGTCATCGCCGACAAGCTGCGTGCCACTCATCGAAGCGGTGAGTTTTTTCCAACCCTCCCAATCGTCTTCCGCAAGCCCGTCTTCGATCGAGACGATAGGAAACTCTGCGGCAAGATTTTTGTAGAAATCAATCATTTCCTCTGCCGTAAACGTTTTGTTTTCGGTCGCGAGACGATATACGCCATTTTCATAGAGCTCGCTCGAAGCGACGTCGAGCGCGAGCTTGATGTCTTTTCCCAATACATAGCCAGCTTTCTCAACGGCAAGCGAAATGAGCGCAAGCGCCTCTTTATTGCCCGCTTTTACCTGGGGCGCAAAGCCGCCTTCATCGCCTACGGTCGTACCGTATCCTTTTTCTTCAAGAACCTTTTTAAGTGCATGAAAAACTTCAGCCATCATGCGCACCGCTTCCTTAAAAGACACTGCCCCAACGGGCATGATCATGAACTCCTGTATGTCCGTCGAACCGGCTGCATGTTTGCCGCCATTGATGATGTTGCACAATGGCAGTGGCAATACAAGATCGCGGGGTACGGAGGAAAGGTCATGAACGTAGTCAAAAAAGCGTTGCTGTTTTGTAAATGCAGCGGCTTTTGCGGTAGCAAGCGAAACAGCAAGGATCGCATTTGCGCCCAGACGCGATTTGGTCTCAGTACCATCGAGCGCGATCATGGCCTCGTCGATCGCTTTTTGGTCATCTGCATCTTTCCCTATGAGCGCATTTGCTATCTCTCCGTTTACATGCTCGATCGCTTGGAGGACACCTTTGCCGTCGTATCTTTTTTTGTCGCCATCGCGCAATTCAAGCGCTTCATGCGAACCGGTCGAAGCGCCTGAAGGCACGGCCGCGCGGCCGAAGAACTCGCCACTATCAAGAATAACGTCGGCTTCGACCGTCGGATTGCCGCGCGAATCAATAATTTCCCGCGCGTGGATTGATGCTATTTTCATAAATTGAGTGTATGGTTATAGAGTATATATAATTATGCGCAGCGATAGCGAACTCATTGAAGCCTGCCGTACTGGCGACGATTATGCGTTGGAAGAGCTTATCAACCGGCACACTCCTGCACTATATGCCTTCGTGTGGCGTTCTGTCAAAGACGAGGCGCTTTCGAGCGACATCGTACAGGACACTTTTTTAAAAGTATGGCAATCGCTTGCACGCTTCAATACCGCGCAACCGTTTCTGCCATGGCTGTTTACCATCGCCCGCAGGACGATGATCGATCACGTGCGAAAACGTTCACTGCTGCCGTTTTCCGCATTCAACAACGACGAAGGGCAGGAACTTTTCGAGGCCATGATCCCCGACCCCGAGCCGTTGCCCGACGAACTCTTTGCACAAGCGACGCTTGCTGAGGATCTTGAGCGCGCTCTGGATACCTTATCGGTCGACCAAAGGATGATCGTACTCCTCCACAACCACGACAATATGACCTTTGAAGAAATCGCAACGATTGTCGATCGACCTATGAATACGGTCAAAAGCATGTATCGTCGGGCGCTGCTGAAGCTCAGAGACGTGCTGTTGAGTGATCGTGCACCAAAATGAACAGTATCTACGTATACTCATTGAACATGGAAACATACCGCAAATTATTCGCCCACCTAAAACATATCGAGCCGCCACACGCTCTTGGAGGCGCAGTTTTGGCGCGTATCGCCTTGCAACAAGAACGTTTTGCACAGCGGCGTCGCGTACTGTTTGGTGTACTTTCGCTTTCTTCACTCCTCGCCATCATTCCGGCATTGGAACTTTTAGTGTCCGATATCGCCTCATCGGGGATGTTTCAGTATCTGACCTTACTCTTTTCAGATCAGACCACGCTCTTTACCTACAGCAAAGAATTCGCCTTTTCACTGGCCGAATCAGTACCTACTGCAAGTGCGGCACTGTTCCTTGCCCTCTGCGCAGTGTTTATATGGTCGGCAGCCCAAACGCTTCGTTATGGAAAAACAAAAGCATTCCGACCGCATGCGCTTGCCGCTTTCTGATATAAAGCCACTATCGTCATTATACTCACCACATCATCATGGACCTCGAACACGTACACCAATCAAAATTATTCCGCGGCATACTCATCGGCATCGTTGCGACCATTCTCATCTTGATGGTCTTTAAAGCGGGAGAGTTGGTCGGCTACCGTAAAGCGGCATTTTCATCGCACTTGGGCGACAACTACTACCGTGCATTTGAAGGCGGCCGTCCTCCGATGGGAGGCATGTTGCCCGGCGGACACGGCGCGGCGGGAAAGATCATAAGCATCAATTTGCCGACATTTGTCGTTGACGGCCCTGATGGGATCGAAAAAACAGTCGTGATCGATGACGACACTGCAATACGACGTTTCCGAGACACTATCACTGCCGACGCATTGCGTGTGGATGATTTTGTAACGGTCCTAGGTGAACCGGATGGCGAAGGACATGTTACGGCAAAACTTATTCGTGTCCTGCCACCGCCTATGACAGCGCGACCGCTGCCATCTGGCACCGGCACCACGACACCATAACCGTCCGATCGACATACAATATGAAACAATATTTTCAAAAAAGCATCGCGTACGTCACTCGGCATAAAATAATCAGCGGCATCGCATTGCTGGCGATCGTTCTTGCAGGATATTACGCATATCATACGCTCCACGACACTTCATCGGCTACGACCTATGTGCTGGGCACTGTCGAGCGCGGCACTATCACTGCAAGCGTCACCGGCACCGGCCAAGTATCGGCATCCAATCAGATCGACATGAAAAGCAAGGTGTCGGGCGACGTACTGTCGGTGTCGGCCAAAAGCGGCGATACGGTAAAGAAGGGTGACGTCATCGCCCGCATCGGCGCTACCGATGCGCAAGCCGATGTGACCGATGCGAAAAATTCATTGCGCAGCGCACAAATATCGCTGGAAAAGTTGCTCAAAGGAGCCGATGAAAGCACACTCGTCCAATCGCAAAACGCCCTGACATCCGCGCAACAATCGAAAACGACAGCAGAAACCAATCTCCAAAAAAGTTATGATGACGGTTTCAATACCGTCGCGAGCACCTTTCTCGATTTGCAGACGACACTCACCGGCATTCAAGATATTTTGAGCCAAGGATACATTGGTGACAACACGGTAGGCAATGATTACGGTGACACCGCGAAACAATACAAGGAAGATGCGGAAAAACAATATTACGCTGCAAATAAAAAATATAAAGATATCTTTACGCAGTACAAACAAACAACACGCGGGTCGGACAGCGCCGCCATCGAGTCACTCATCGCCAATACCTCCGATGCAACGCGGGAAGTCGCGGAGGCAGTCAAAGAACTCAATACGCTTCTTGATTACGTCGAACGTCACGGCGATACCACCGTGCCGGCCAACTTATCGACCGACCAAAGTACTCTCGATTCCTATCAAAGCAAGATCAATGGTCACGTGACCGATCTGCTCAGTGCGCAAACTTCGATCAAGAATGGAAAGAACGACATCACCGATGCAGATGACAGCATACAAGAAAAAAGTCTGTCGCTGCAGGATGTGCAAAACGGCTCCGATCCCCTCGACATTGAAAACGCTCGCCTGACCGTATCACAACGAGAAGCCGCGCTTGGTACGGCACAGGAAAAATTGGCAGACTACACCATTCGTGCCCCATTTGATGGCATCATCGCAAGCGTCGATATCAAGGTGGGTGACTCAGTTTCCAGCGGCGGTGCGCTTGCGACCGTCGTCACGCAGCAAAAAATCGCAAGCGTCTCGCTCAACGAAGTCGACATCGCTAAAATCAAAACGGGTCAAAAAGCAACGCTCACGTTCGATGCGGTCGAGGGACTTTCGATCACCGGCGAAGTGGCCTCAGTTGATTTGGTCGGTACGGTAAGTCAAGGTGTCGTCTCGTACGACGTCGACATCGGCTTTGATACCGACGACGACCGTATCAAACCCGGTATGAGCGTCTCTGCGGCAATCATCACCGACGTCAAGCAAGACATACTGTATGTACCTGCCGGCGCGGTCAAAACACAAGGCGAAATTTCGTATGTCGAACAATTCCCTACTGCCATGATGTCAGGCAACGGATCCTCATCGCAAGTCGTTTCAGAAACCGCGCCACAGCAACATGAAGTGACCACCGGACTTTCCGATGACACCAATATCGAGATCGTCTCAGGGCTTTCCGAAGGAGACCGCATCGTTACCCGCACCATTTCGGGGTCGACCAAAACAACGACATCATCAGCACCCAGCTTGTTTGGCGGCGGCGGTGCCCGTACCGGAGGAGCTGCGGGCGGAGGAACGCGTACCGGCGGCGCAGCGGTAGGGGGCTTACGCATGTGACTACCATGATCGAAGCAACCAATATCACCAAGACGTACACGACCGGCGATGTCACCTTTCAGGCGCTCAAGGGCGTGAGTCTCACCGTTGCCGATGGAGCATTTGTCGCAGTCATCGGACCTTCCGGATCAGGCAAGTCAACGCTCATGCACATCTTAGGGGCACTTGATACACCCACCTCAGGCACGTATAAGCTCGACGGACATGACGTATCGAAAATGTCCGACGACGAGCTCGCTTCGATCCGCCGCAACAAGATCGGCTTCGTGTTTCAAGCGTTCAATCTCTTGCCGCGGGCGACCGTCTTACGCAATGCTATGTTGCCGCTGGTGTATGCCGGTGTCGAAGAAGAAGAACGTGTACGACGCGCGACTGATGCGCTTGTTTCCGCCGGCATGGATACGCAGCATTTCATGCATCGTTCCAATCAGCTTTCCGGAGGACAAATACAGCGCGTTGCGATCGCGCGAGCGCTTGTCAACAACCCCTCACTTATTCTTGCCGACGAGCCGACGGGCAATCTCGATACAAAAACAGGAGAGATCGTACTTGGGACATTTCAAAAACTCAATGAAGAAAAAGGCGTGACGATCATACTCATCACGCACGAGCACGATGTCGCGGAACACGCCGATCGTATTATCGCCATCCGCGACGGATTGATCGTCTCCGATAAGAAAAATCACGTAAAACGAAATGCGGTATGAAGACTACAGACATATTACATGAAACATATGCCGCTCTTTCGGCCAACAAAGTACGGTCTGGCCTTACCATGCTCGGCATTGTCATCGGCATCAGTTCGGTGATTGCGATGGTTTCGATCGGTCAAGGCGCGCAGAGCTCGATCACGTCCAATATCCAATCGATCGGCAGCAACCTTATCACCATCTCTCCCGGCTTTGCGCGCGGCGCGGGGACCCAAGTCAGTGCGGGTCGCGGGTCGTCGCACACCCTCACCCAGGAAGATGCCGACGCCATCAAGACTGAAGTAAGCGGTGTGAAAGCCGTCGCTCCAGAGCTCTCCGGCCGCTATCAAATTACTTCAAAAGGAAAAAATACCAACACATCGGTTGTCGGTACACTGTCTACCTACCCGGACGTCAGAAACATACAGATAGA
This sequence comes from uncultured Candidatus Saccharibacteria bacterium, assembly GCA_964634575.1. Classification (GTDB taxonomy): domain Bacteria; phylum Patescibacteriota; class Minisyncoccia; order Phycocordibacterales; family UBA12088; genus CAZDRD01. The sequence goes on from CAZWIY010000017.1 coordinate 11,344, forward strand.
ATCGGGCACATTTATCAGCGACGCCAACGAGCGCTCGCTTGCAAAAGTCGCCGTGCTGGGCCCCACTACACGCGATGATCTGTTTGGTGAAGGCGCGAATCCTATAGGCCAAACGATTCGTATTAAGAGCGTCCAGTTTACCGTCATCGGGGTGACCGGGTCGAAAGGTGGCAGCGGCTTTGGCAACCAGGATGATACGATCTACGTGCCGCTTGCAAGCGCGCAAAAATTTCTCGTAGGCGAATCGTACGTCAGCAGCATTTCCGTGCAAGCACAAGATTCCGACTCGATGACACAAGTACAAGATGCGATCACGCAACTGCTACTGACACGTCATCATATCTCCGACGCAGCGCTTGCCGACTTCAATATTTTCAACCAAGCAGATATCGTCGCAACCGCGTCGAGCGTTACCTCGACGTTTACGATCCTTCTGGGCGCCGTGGCGGGCATATCGCTCATCGTCGGCGGTATCGGCATTATGAACATGATGCTCACGACCGTGACCGAGCGTACGCGCGAGATCGGCTTGCGCAAAGCGATCGGCGCCACGGCGCACGATATCAATGTCCAATTCCTTTTGGAAGCGGTCATGCTCACCTTTGTCGGAGGTTTCGTGGGCGTTGTCTTGGGGTGGAGCATATCATATGGCATCAAATATTTGGGTATTTTGCAGACCTCGGTCACGGTGACATCGATACTTCTCGCGTTTGGGGTTTCAGCTGCGATTGGCATCGTGTTCGGATATTATCCGGCACGACGCGCCTCACGGCTCAATCCGATCGAAGCGCTGCGTTATGAGTAATGTAGTAATGTTATAAATTATGAAAGAATCTATGAAACAAACGGTTATCATTGCGATCATTGTTGCGATCATCGTGGGCACTGGTTCGCTATATGCAGGTATAATGATAGGCAAAAAGCAAGCATCACCCAATGCAAATGCCGGTTTTGCACGCAACGTAAATGGTGGCAACCGTCAGATGAACGGACAATTCGGTGGCATGGCGCGCATGCAAGGCGAAGGATTCGTCTCGGGAAAGATCATTGCCAAAGACGATCAGAGCATCACGATCGAGTCACAAGGAGGCGGATCGAAGATACTATTCTTTTCCACAAGCACTCCCATAACCAAAAGTGCTACAGGTTCGCCCGCGGATCTTTCCATCGGAACCAATGTGACTGCAAACGGCAAAACGAACAGTGATGGCAGTATGAGCGCTGAAATGATCCAGATGAGCGCTGAAATGATCCAGATCCGTCCCGAGAGCACAGGCTTCGGCACCCGCCCGCAAGGCACCTCGACGCAAAACCGATAGCCAGATCAAACCTCGATCTTGGAAAAGAAGTAACTTCCCAAAAGCAAGAATATTGCTGTCACGACGACGAGAAAGAATATATCTACGTGCAAACCAAAATGCGATGTATTGATGAGCAGGCTGCGAAAAGCATCGATACCGTATGAAAGCG
>CAZWIY010000018.1:0-12735 GCA_964634575.1 uncultured Candidatus Saccharibacteria bacterium
AAACATTGCTTTTATTGATGGCCAAAACTTGTATCTTGGTACAAAAGTGGAAGGGTGGACGATTGATCTTGTGAAATTTCGTGTCTATTTACGAGATAAGTATGCGATTTCTGAAGCATATTACTTTCTTGGGTATGTAGATGACGCGCACACCAGTCTTTATAATGAAATACAAAAGGCTGGCTTCATTGTTGTGTTTAAAGAGCATCACACGAAATTGCTTGGACTGAAGAAGGGTAATGTAGATACGGATATTGTATTTGAGATCATGAAAAACTTGATCGAGAATAAACTCTTTGACAAGGTTGTGCTCGTGTCTGGTGATGGAGATTATAAAAAGGTGGTTGATTATCTGGTGCAAAAAGGTAGATTTGAAAAGATGCTTTTTCCTAACAAAAAATTCGCTTCTTCACTGTATAAAAAACTCGGCTCCGAATTTTTTGATTATCTCGGAAATAGTAAGAATCATATATCAGCATGATTTATTGCTTGAGAAAAACAAAAAAGGGCTCCTAAGGCACAAGCACCTTTCGGATCCCTTTCGTCTGAATACCCTTACTATATACTTTTTTGATTGAGTGTCAAGAACTCTGTGGTCTCAAAGTAATGCCGCAAAGTCCTCGTAGCTTTTGTCGAAGGTGATCGTTTTGCTCCACTGCCACGCTTGGGTGCGCAGATCCTCGTAGCGGGCAGGGTCGCTCAAGAGCGTGTGCAACGTTGCTGCAAGCGCGCGTGGCGTGTTTTCTTTTGCGATCAGGCCGGTAATGCCATCGTGTACGCTGTCGCGCAAGCCGTGCACATCGTACACGATCGCGGGCGTGCCCTGGCTGTTGGCTTCGGTGACGATGAGCCCCCAGCCCTCGCGCACCGACGTGACGGCAATTGCGTGCGAGCGTCTGAGCAGTTCAAGTCGTTGGGGCGCGTCTACTTTTCCAAGCACCGTCATGTCTGCCGCATGGCGAGAACGGGCGGCATAGGTTTTTAGTTTCGTGCCGTAGGCACCTGAACAGTCTCCGGCGATGATGAGCGTGAGCGCGGGCATCGTTTCTTTTGCGATCTCGAACGCTTTGACGATGTCGAGCGTACGCTTCATGGGCCGTACTGCCCCCAAGGACAGCATGGTAGGGGTCGGATATTTTTCCAGAGCGGCAAGGTCAGGGGCGGGCGCCAATTGGATGCCTTCGCTGATGATGTGGATGTTTTTTTCTAAAAAACCAATCCTTGCAAGATCTTGTTTCGTGCTTTCCGAAACGGTGATGACGGTACTTTTTCGTAAAAGCCAAAGGTAGATCGGCTCGAGCGCATAGCCGACGACGGAAAACGGAAACGGCATCTGGTAAAACCACACCTGCCGCGCAAGCTGATGGAACAAAAGGAGTACCCTTTCGCGCGCATAGAAACGCGCGAAGAACGGCATCGTGTTGACCTCTTCGATGATGCGGTCGTATTTTCCTCGCAGGTGTTTGCGATAATAGCGATACGCATGCAGGTAGACGCTGTAGCGGTTGCCCACACGGATGATCGTATAGCCGTCGCGCTCTTCTTTCGGCACCGCGCCTTGGTAACCTGCGCACAGGAGCGTGACCTCGTGTCCGTGCTCTACCAGGCGGCGCATGAGTTCATGGGCAACGACTTCGGCGCCGCCCGCCTGCGGATGGAAACGGTCTTTCCATGAAAGCCAAAGGATGCGCATAGGTCACTGCTTTTTTCTGACGACATAGAGCGGCCGGTTCTGCGTCTCGGTGTGGATGTTGCCGATGTAAAACGCCAAGAGGCCCAGGCACATGAGTACGATGCCTACCAAAAACAAAATGATGTTCGCCAGTATCGCCGGGCCGGAAAAATTGAGACCCCACGATATGACGTAGCGATCGATACACATGACGATACCCAGCACGCCGGCAAGGAGTGTGATGACGACGCCGAGGTATCCGGCAAGCTGCAACGGCAACAGCGAATGCGATATGAAGCTGTTGACCGCCAATTGCACGAGCTTGAACACCGAGTACGAGGCATGTCCCCGCACGCGTTCCCGCGCTTGAAAGTCGACGTAGGTGCGCCGAAAGCCCAGCCAGTCGATGAGCCCCCGCGTCATGCGGTTGTGTTCGGTGAGACGATTGAATTCATCGACGACGACGCGGTCGATGAGGCGGAAGTCGGTCTCGTGCGGGACGATGCGCGTATCGGAGATGAAGTTCATGATGGCGTAAAACAAATGCGAGCCGATGCGTTTGACCCACAGGTCGCTTTTGCTGCTCGTGCGGATGCCGATGACGACTTCGGCGCCCGCTTCCCACTGTGCGACAAACGAGGGGATGATCTCCGGCGGATGCTGCAAGTCGGCGTCGATGCAGATGACGGCGTCGCCCAGGGCGGCGTGGATGCCCGCGGTCGTCGCGGCTTCTTTGCCGAAATTGCGCGAGAGCTCGACGCTGCGCACCTGGGGCTGCTGTGTCTGAAGGGCGTGTATCGCTTGCAGCGACCGGTCGGTGCTGCCGTCGTCGACGAAAATAATTTCAAGGTCGTAGGGAAGCGGCGACAATGCGCGGGTGACCGCTTCGAAAAAAGGCCGGATGTTTTTTTCTTCGTTATAAACGGGTGTGACGATGCTGATGCGTTTCTTATCGTTTTCCATAGGCGATATATGCGGCGATGAACATGATAAGCGAAAGAACGCTTCCCGACAAGAAACTCAGGACGACCTGCATCGGCGAAGCGTGAAAGAAGAAAAGCGATACGCCGATACTCACGATCCCGACGATGCTCAGGGGTATGACGATCATGGTACGCAAAGCCAGGAAATAAAAGATGAAGATATTGATGAATGCGATGGTGAAGGTATGCAAGGCCAAAACGGGCAGGAGCGACGCATACGGAGCATAGCGGGCGCCGATCAGAAGCGTGATGACGAGATGGGGAAAGAGCGTCATCACGATAAGCCCGGCGCCGCCGAGCGTGCCCGTGAACAGACACGCTTTAAGGAAATACCGTTTGTTTTCATGCGCGGGCGCTGCAAGCGTGATGTAGGGCAGGAGCACGGAAGCGATCGATCCGGTCGCGAAAAAAATGATGCGTGCGACCGTCGCGATGCCGCTGTAGTATCCGGCGATGTCGGGAGGAAAGAGATATTTGACGATCTCGACGTCTGCCGTGTACAGGAGGGTCACGAAGCCGGTCGCGAAAAAAATGAGTGTGGCATAGGCAAGTTCGCGCCGCACCATACGGTCCCAGGTGAGGGCGCGAAGGTGTGGTAGGGCCGCGCCGTCGCGCGTCTTGATGAGGACATATGCAAAGGAGATCGTGGTCGCGATGAGAAGTCCGCCGACGGCGCCCAATGCATCGAAACTCAGCATGACGAGTGCGGCGGCGCAGACGAGGCGTCCCAATGCGACGATGATATTGGCGGTGGAGAGTTCCCGAAAGCGGCGGCGCGCTTGCAGGAAAAATCTGCCCGGATTGGCAAGCGTGGCGACCAAGAGCGTCAACGCGACGACCACGACTTCCCATGGCGTCTCGAGGTGCCATGCGCGCGTCAGGTATGGCGTCGCCACCAGCAAGATGCCGATGCATGCGCCCATGACGTACATCATGAGACTCGAAAGCGTCTCAAACAGCTCGCGTTTTTCGTTTTGGTTTGCGACCAAGTGGAGCATCACGAGTCCCGACACGCTCAAGAGCACGGAAACTTGCGTGTACAGGGAAAAGAGCGCCTGCACTTCGCCGAAGCGATCCACCGCCATGATGCGCGAAAGGATCGGATGGTAGAGATAGTTGAGCACCGCGACCGACATCGAACCGACGAAAAACACCGCATTGTGGCGTACAAACGTATCGTTCAGCATTGTGCGCAACCGTCCTTTCACGTGCCCAGTATAGCACGAGACGTCCGACATTCACCGTGCCTTCATCGGTAATGCGTCACAATGATCGTATTACCAACTAACTCACATCTTCTATGTTGTCGTGGGCATTGGTATTTTTTGTTCTTGCACTGATCGCGGGTATATTTGGGTTCTTTGGCATCGCGGCGGCAGCGGCGGGGGTAGCCAAAATACTCTTTGTGCTATTTCTCGTTTTGTTCGTCGCATCGCTGTTGTTTCGGGTTGCCGACCGTGCGGACTCGACCGTCGAGCGTCATCTCTGATACGTGGATATCGTATCGCGTTCGATACCCCACACCCTGTCGTACGACGGGGTGTGGTCGGTTTAATCGAATACGTTGACGAGGTAGGTGTCGATGTCGCGCTGATCCATGTCGTAGAAGTTGATACCTTTTTTGTGCAGGTCTTTCGCAAGCGCCTCGCCCACGAAACGCCAGTGCCACGGCTCGAAGATGTAGTATTGATTACCTTTCGGGTAGGAAATAACGAAACCGTATTTGTACGCATTGGCCTGAAGCCAGGTGTATGCCTCGGTCGTATCGAAACCGTCAAGCTGACCGCCAAGACCTGTCGTGATAAAGTCGACGGCCGTGCCGAGCTGATGTTCGCTATACCCTTGATCGGCAGAAAAAGTATTGGCAGTGCCGGCGCCATAGGTGACCGTATACGAGGACTTGGTGTTGCGCTGTTCCTCAAACGATCGGAATGCCGATTTGACGTAGAGCTTGATACCGTCTTTCTGCGCGGCTTTGAGCAAACTTTCAAGATACGGCCAGACCGGAGCCGAGATGCGCTCAACGCGGTTGTCGTTGTACACGTAATCGTTAGGTATCTGCGTCAAACGCTCCGGTTCGTAGTTTTCATTGAGGAAAAATATCTTCGAATATTTTTTCAGGATCTCGGGGTCGGTCTTCGACAATTTTTCCAGATCGCCCACCGTGCCTGAAATATCTTCGAGCTTGCCCTGCAATTTTTCTTGCAGCGCGGCGTTTTTATCGCTTTGCTCTGCAAGGCTTGCCGAAAGCTCCTGGTTTTGTCCGACCGCAATGCCGACTTTTTGTTCGAGCGCGGCGAAGCGTTCTTCGGATGTTTTTTGGCTGCCCAGATACGCCGTCACGAGTTCCCGGTGCGCGGCTACGAGCTCGCGATATTTGTAAAAACCAAACCCTAATGCCGCAAATGCGATCAGAAGACCGACCGAGAGCGCATAAAAGAAATGTACGGGACGCATGCATCTATCATATACCAAAAAAGCGCAGGGCGCGCTAGGTGCGGGGGTCGTCGTGTGTCCATTCGACGATCTCGCCCGCTTTGCGCTCCGTCGCGTCGGCTTTGCGCAGATATCTGAAATTTTCTTTTGGCGCGATAGGGAAATGCGGCGATGCATCGAGCGCCTCGGCAATGTCGTCCAGATCTTCCTGGGCAGTGATCCAACGAGTGCCGCAGCGTTTGAGATTGAACGGCTTTGAATACGAACGCAGCATTTTCTTGCCGGTCGCATTGTCGAAATATTCGTGAAAGTATGAGAGCGCAAGTTCGCGGACGGTCTTGTATACCGGATCGCGAAAACGCAAGACAGCGTGATTGGTCTTGCTGATACCGCCCCAATAGCCGTGGCGCTTATACAGTGCAACGACATGATCGGCATCGCCGGGAGCTTTGAGGTCAAGCAAAAGCGGCGGCTCGTCGTGTATCCAGAGCGCCAGCGCCGCGACGAGCGCCCCTTCAAAGCAGTGCATCTTTTTTTCACGCAGGACGTTGCGTGGCGACCAATACGTCTCGCCTTCTTTTTCTCCATTGATGGGGAACGTGTCCAGAAAATCTTGTATGCGCGTCGGCGTGGTGAGCGGTTTCAGTTGTGCGTATTCGACAGCAGAAAGTCCAAGCATGGTTGTACTATAGCATAGGGTGCGTTACTATATTTCTCTATGACAGCAACAACAACACGTGCACGAAAGAAAAAGTTTGAACCGGCCGGATATCGTTTATTGGTAAAACGTTCCAGCGCCGGCCTCGGATTGTTTGCCGGAGAAGACATCCCCAAAGGCGCATGTCTCATCGAGTATGTCGGCCGCACGCTTTCCGAAGAAGAAAGCACAACCAGTCGCAGCAAGTATTTATTTGAAGTAAGCGCGCGCAAGACGATCGACGGCGCGGCGCGCAGCAACACGGCGCGCTATATCAACCATTCATGCAGGCCCAATTGCGAGCCGGAGATTCATCAGGGCAGGGTGTTCATCCTGTCGCGCCGCGCCATCAAGGCAGGTGAAGAACTCGGCTACGATTACGGTCGTGAATATTGGGATGAGCATATCAAGCCACATGGTTGCAAATGTACTAAGTGTCAGGAAGCTCGCGCAAAAACCGCATAAAACAAAAACCCCCGTTCGGGGGTTTTGTTTTGCCATGTGTGTCGCTGATTATTGCGGCAGGACATTGGTGACTTCCATAAAGTATCCGTCGACAGCCAAGCCCCACGGTATCACGACCGAGATGCTGTTGCCGCTTACGGTATACTCCGCGTTGTTGATGACCTTCGTGATGTCACTATCGGTCACTTCGCCGAAGCCCTTGTAGGGAATGCGGCTGACCGTGACATATACTTTACCGCTTGAGTCGCCTGAGCGTATACCGTCAAGACGGATAGTGGTGTTGCCGATGCTTGCGGTGTCACTGGGGCTCCACCGTTGATCGAAGACGTCGTTGCCTAAGAGCGCCCATGCTTTTTTGCTGCTTGCGTTGAGGGAAGCGACTGCACCGATCTTAGGTGATGTGGTGACGCTGGTAAAAGGTGCTTCCGCTCCGCTCATTTTGGCGTAGTTGGCAAAGATGTACCATATGCCATGCTTGCGCCAGGTACCGCCGCTGTAGAACAAGCCGTTTCCTGCCTCGCCAGTCGAAGGCCAGTCTGCAAACGCCGCACCAATGATTGTTTTACCTGAAGCGGCATGGGTGGCAGACTCGAGCAGTGCGATCTCATAGATCGAACGACCGGGGCGTTTGCCGTCTTGTTCGCGTAAATACTCAAGCACCATTGCATCACGAGCTGCGCCGATCGAGGCGGCATAACTCATGTACGTATTGAACCGGTCGAGTGTTCGGGGGTCGCCGAAATGCCAGTTCCAGAGATCAGGGACGACATTGTTGTCTTTGGCATACTTCATAAAGTCGGTCGTAAATGTTTCGTTGAGGTTGCTCAAACCGACCGAGGTACCGGGTGCGGTAAAGCGTGCGCTCGGATCAAGCGGAGCGCCGCCGTTGTAACCGGGCAAGCCTTCCTTGAGCAGCTTATAGGTCAGGCGATACAATTCTTTGAAGCGCGGATAGCCGTTGGCAGCTTCGCGGCTGTCCCACTTGCCCCAATACTCGGCACCATTGGGTTCATTCCAAAGGTCGTAAATACGCTTGTCTGCATTGGGTACCGCAGCTTTTACCTGGTTGACTCGCGTCACGACATAGTTGAGCCACGCGCTGTAGTCGGGAGAAGTATAATTATTTCCCCATGGCGGCGTGATGCTTGGGTTGCTTGCATAACCCCAACTGCCGGAGAGGGTAATGATCATCGTGGCGTCGGTCGATCCCCCTCGCAGACGCTTGTCTTCATTGTACACGTTCGGAATGCTTCCCGGTCGCGTACGAAGGAAATTCATGGAGAGATCGGTCCATAATGAAGCAGGGGAGATCTTGTTGCTGAGCGCAGATTCAAGTCCATGCAAAAGTCCTGCCGCAACATGATTAAGTGTCCCCGGACTTGCCGAGTTGGCGTAGTTGATGATGATATTGGCACTGCCTGCGCTGACCACGGAAACGGTTGCGGTTCGCGTCACCGTGCCCGCACTGCCGGTGCAGGTGAGCGTGTAGGTCGTCGTCGTATCGGGAGCGACCGTGACACTGCCGGACGTACGATCGCCGGTCGAGAAACCGCTGCCCGTACACGATGTCGTATTGGATGAGGACCACGTGAGGGTCGACGAGTTTTCCGGCATGATCGTCGCAGGATTTGCCGTCAAGGTCGCGCTCGGATCACCGCTGCTGCTGCTGGTCTTATTCACCTGCTGCAACTGCCAGGCCGATGTGGCACAGGTCGTATCGCGACAGCCGCACTTCCACACGCTGCTCACCTGCTGGCAGGTATACCCGACGTAATACCGGGAGGTATTACCGGAGAGCAGGGCGACCGTTCCGTTTGCAGTTGCGGCGTACCAGTTGCCGCTCACCAGCGCACTGCTGCTGGTGTAACTGATCTTCTGCCAGCTACTCCCGGTCCAGTAGTAGCCATCTTTGTAGATGAGCATACCGCTGTCGCCATTGCCGAGCTTGACCGATGCCGACGTGTCCGTGCAGGAGTCGGTCTTGACGAGCATTTCCTTGGCGCTGGTGAAGGGATTGTAAGACGCAGCGTAGCCTGTGGGGATAGCGACACTCGGTGAATAGGTGTCGGTGCAGGTCACTGCTGCCGAGGATGTCGCGGGAGGGAATCCTAACAATACGGCGATGATAAATACGCCGAGGAGGGATAATAACCGATAAGATACCATATAAATAATAAAATTACGCACTCTTTTTAGTAATGTTTTTAGTATACCAATTCTGCCATCTGGATACTTCACCAAAAACACACCGATGTGGAAAACTGGCCGTCTCTCTCCGTCAGTTCAGTAGCCAGATTGCGTAATTGAGATACGCGGCGAAGCTCACCCAAAGAATGTACGGCACCAGGAGCCACAGTGCCGGTTTCGAGATTTTGTAGAATAGGATCATGGTCCACACGATAGCCAGCCACAAAGCAATGATATCTACCAATGCCCAGAAAGGATTATGCAAACCAAAGAAAACGATTGACCATAGTGTATTGAGGATAAGTTGCATCCCAAAAACAGAAAGAGCTTTGCGCACATCCTTCCGCTCCCAACCGTGTTTCCATACAAAAAACGCGGCAATGCCCATCAGGGCATAGAGTGTCGTCCAAACCGGACCGAAGACCCAGCTTGGCGGATTGAGAGCGGGCTTTATGAGTGTTGCATACCAGGTGGGGATCGCTTCAGTCGTATATATCGCTCCGACAATACCGGCAAGTTCACAGATGACGATGGCAATGATGAGTTTGAAAAAGGAAGGAAGCTTCATGTGAATATGATATCACAGTATACTTACTCGAAAATTGATCGCGGTGTATAAGTAAAGAAATTATATCCCCGGCATATACGGCGCAATGAGCGGGATTGATGAGCTGAGTATGGGGAAGGTGAGGAAAATGAATAACGCGGTGGCGGCGTAAAAGAAAACGTTTGCGACGTGCGAACGGGATCCGAACTTGAGCGCTGAACCAAAGGCTTTGTTCGGTATGAATGGTATGCCATGTATATTGACGCCCGCGTATATTTCATCCAGGACGAGGTGGCTCAAAAATCCAAGACCAATGGCTATGCCAAACAGCGTTGCGTGAAGGCTATCAAAGCCGGCGGTATGTGCAAGATATACCGTACCGAGCGAAGCGACCAAGAGTGCCGGAATGGAATGTATCATCCCGCGATGATGTGTAAGGTGTTTGACGATGCCGCCGATGACAAACCAAAAAAACACGAGCGTCGCAAGCGGGATGAGGATCAGTTGGTTGGTGTCTGCCGTAACAAGAAACGTGCGATGTATGACCATTGCCAAGACAACGAGTGTCGCAGTGCCAAATGCCAAGTAAAACGGCATGCTCGTGTCACTGTCGATGTCGGGGAGTGCTGACCCGACCAACACCAATCCGCACACACTTGCGAGCGTGGGTATATCGGTGACTGGCGTAAATGCCGAAAGCGCCGCAACGCTCGTTGCCGCAGTTGCGCCTCCCACTGCCACGTGTCCTCTGAAGCTCGCCATAGTATCGTATAGCTATAGTATAACGTTTTGAAGAGGGTGAAGAAATATGGCGATTACCGATGCGGACACCCGGCCCAACAACACGGCCGACGCATGCCACCCTTAAGTTTCGAGAGAGCTTTCTCGATACGGATACCTCTCGTCTCTGCCTTTTTGCCAGAGGTAACCCAGCAAATCCACTCATTGCGTGCAAGTGGCGTGGTGTCTGCCCATGTCGCGAGCGCTTTGGGGGAAGTAATAAGGGCTTTCTCTAAATCCGCCGGCACCTTATGTACCGTACCGGTGGCGATTCCTTTTTTAGCCATACGTTTATTGTATCAAAATTTTGCACATAGCGAGGTTTTGCACTGAGACCCCTCCTAGGCTTTCAATCTTCGAACCTTTTTCAATATGGAAAGGGTGGTTGTGCCGGTTATTTAACAAAACCTAATCGCAATTTGGAATCTGAAGTACATCACAACGATAGGCTTCTTCTCCGAGCACAGCAAAGAGAACCAAGAAGATAATAATTGTCGTTGTTACGAAGATAGCATTTACAAGATGCATGCGACGGTTGCCATCGGCGTTCTTTCGTATCATAGGGCGTGCGGCCACAAATGCACCAATTGGAAAAAGTAGAAGTAAGACCAGGGGAGTGAGTGTGCTATTTCTAATCAGCATAAATGAACCCAAAAAAGAGTAGAAAGGTTCTAGACGTAATGCGACAATGAAGTTCACCAAGATAAATGGCAAAATAAAAAGAATACCTATGAGTAGCGCGCGAATATGCTCTGACATACAGATATTATATCTCTATCCCAACAAATGGCTACAAATCCTATCGGCTTGCTTTGGTGGACGACTTTCAAACGATTGATTGGGTAGTGGAATGGCCGTGCCCAACTATTATTTTGAATGACTTAAAAAATTTACTTCATATACATCGAACCACATTACGACGCTACCCAAAACGCACATGAATCCAAAACTGTGGGAAGTCAGTGCGAGCTATAAGGTGATTAAATTTGGCGCGTATCCGGGCGGGTATCCTGCCGGTGATGACGTGCATTGGTCAACGGATGGGCATTAGCACTACGAACTCGTATTCAGCTTTTGGAAAATTGAAATCCTCGAAGGCAAAAGTGAAAGCATGAAGTTTGTTGTTCGGAATGTCTTTAGCTTCTTGCTCCATGAGTGGACTTTTATCAATGACAGTCACATCAAAACCTTGGTCGAGAAGATATTTTGAATCGTTGAGTGCTCCGCCACCGAGATCAATAGCTTTTCCTTTATTTTTTACAAACCCCAGAGCTTTAACTAGCAGAGGCCGAGGAGGCTTTGCTTTAGTTGCTTTGTAGTAATCTGACCAGTCTTTGTCTTGATTCATATTGCAATTTTAGCTTAAAAACGCTAAAATGTGAACTGGAAGTTACCTTTAAGGTCACTTCCAGTCGAAAAATGGATAATAAACCCCAAAAAGGTGAATATTTAGAGGTTTTATTGAGATCTCCTAAAACCGTCTTTTCTACCAAAGATGCTGCTTTGTTATGGGGAGAAGAAAATGAGACCACCGTTAGTGCTCGTTTAAATAAATACATAAAGGCCGGAAAGTTATTCCGGATACGTAGAGGTTTATATGCAAAAGATGCCAATTATAATAAAAGAGAGTTAGCAACTAGGATATTTACTCCTTCGTATATAAGTTTTGAAACAGTCTTAAATCAGGAAGGTATCAATTTTCAATTCTACGGCCAAATATTTGTCGCCTCTTATTTAAAGAGAGAAATCACTGTGGGTAATCAAATTTATAGTTATAAGAAAATTAAAGATACGATCTTAACTAATCCCTTTGGTATAGAGAACAAGGATAATTGCTCAATCGCAACAAAAGAGAGAGCTTTCTTGGATACTTTGTATATCAATAAAGATTATCATTTTGATAATTTAGGCTCTTTGGATTGGACCAAGGTATTTGAGATGTTGCCTACCTACAACAACAAGCGAATGAACAAGAAAGTGAAGGAATTTTATGAGCATTTTAATGCGACAAAATAATGTATGACACTAAACTCCGCAATACATAAGAATATTTTGTTTCAGATATTGAAAGATATCTATTCAGACAGCACTCTTGCTACCAATCTTGGATTTAAGGGTGGTACTGCCGCATTTATGCTCTATGGCTTGGAGCGATTTTCGGTCGACTTGGACTTCGATCTCTTAGATGAGTCAAAGGAGGATTACGTATTTCAGCAGGTTGAGGAAATCGCAAAGAAATATGGAGTAGTTAAAGATGCAGAGAAAAAGCGCTTTAATCTTTTCTTCCTTCTCTCCTATGAAGAAACAGGACATAACATTAAGATTGAGATCAATCGTCGTTCGTTTGGCTCAAAGTATGAGCTTAAAAACTATCTCGGTATTCCTTTACAGGTAATGGTCCGTGAAGATATGTTCGCTCATAAATTGATGGCAATGCATGAGCGTATTGGCAAGACGAGTCGAGATATATTTGATGTTTGGTTCTTCTCCAAAAATAACTGGCCGATCAATAGAGCTATTGTAGAAGCTCGAGCTGGTATGCCGTTCAAAGATTTGGTCCAGAAATGCATTGAACAGCTAGAAAAAATGAATGATCGCAATATTCTTGATGGTGTCGGTGAGCTTTTGACTGAAAGCCAAAAAGATTGGGCTCGAGCAAAGTTGCGTACAGATACGATCTTCTTACTGAAAGTTCTCTTGGAAAACGAGAAATAACATTATGAATCCAGTTGCCAATACAACCAAAAAGGAGGCCTACATAAAGTGCAAGAAGTACGGCACTGAGGTTTATTGGAACACACACAAGAAAATGACCCATCCTTCGAGAAATTGAAGCGGCTCGAACCTCTGAAAAGCCAAGCCATATAAGACAAATCAGGCAACTTGTGCCTGATTTGTCAGTTGGGCTCCGGCGGTAGGATTCGAACCTACGACCAAGCGATTAACAGTCGCCCGCTCTACCACTGAG